>JAJDNY010000001.1 GCA_022340425.1 Desulfobacteraceae bacterium
CACCGTGCCCCGAAACCGAAGCCGCCCATCTCAAGGCCCGCTCCACCCCCGGCCGAGCTCCCCCGGGTGGCCCTGATCATCGATGATATCGGCTACGATCACGGCCTGGCGACCAAATTCATGGACCTCGACACCGCCATCACGTTTTCGATCCTGCCTTTCAGCCCTTTCCAACGCGTTCTTTCCGCGGAAATGCGCACCCGAGGGGTGGAGGCCATGCTGCACCTTCCCATGGAACCCAAGGAATACCCCGCGATCCAGCCGGGCAGGGGCGCCCTGCTGGTTTCGATGACCCCCGATGAACTGATCCGTCAGCTGGAGAAAAACCTGGCGGCCGTACCCGGCATCAAGGGGGTCAACAATCACATGGGCTCCCGAATGACGGAACGCTCCACCCAAATGTACCAGATTTTTTCGATCCTCAAAAAACGCAACCTTTTTTTCATCGACAGCCGCACCACCCCCGAGAGTCTGTGCCGGCCGTCGGCCCGTCTGCTGCAGGTGCCCTTCGCCCAGCGGGACGTTTTTCTCGATCATGTAACCGAGGAGGGGGAGATCCGCCGCCAGATCCAGCGGCTGGTGACCCTGGCCCAGCGGCAGGGCAGCGCCATCGGCATCGGACACCCCCACCTTGCCACCTACACGGTGCTGGCGCAGCAATTGCCGATGCTGAAAAAAAAGGTCAAACTGGTTCCCGCTTCCCAGCTGGTTCAAACCGCCGGCTGAACGGCCGGGCGAAACGCCCCGGAGACGATCGAGCAGACCGGGGGAGTGTGCGAGGTCGGGGTTTCTTTTAGGACCGGCGCCGGGCGGCAACCGCCATCCAGTCCTGGTCGGTCAGAACCGCTTCCACCCGCAGCCCCTTTTCCGCCATGCGGGCCGTCACCTGGTCCCGGTTCCGGGCCAGAATCCCCGAGCAGATCAAGACCCCATTGGGGGCCAGCACCCCCCCCACCCGCTCCAGCAACTCAAGTATGACCGGCAGCAAAATATTGGCTGTCACCAGATCATAGCGCCCCGCGATGCCGTTTACCAAATCGCCGGCCGAAACCCGGTAGGCGGCGGGCGCCAGTTTGTTCAGCCGCAGGTTTTTCTCTGCAACGGCAACCGCCACCGGGTCGTTGTCGACGCCCCGGAGCTTGCCGGCCCCCAGCTTGGCGGCAGCGATCATCAGGATTCCGGAGCCGGTGCCGACATCCAGGATGGCGGCCCCGGGCGTTATCATAGCCTCCAAAAGGCGCAGGCACAAAACGGTGGTGGGGTGCGTGCCGGTGCCGAAGGCCATGCCAGGATCGATTTCGATCACCGTTTCACCGGCGCTCGGTTGATAGGCTCGCCAGGTGGGCTTGACGACAATGGTGGGGGTCACCTTCTGGGGCCAGAAAAAGGTTTTCCAGGACTCGGCCCAGTCCTCCTCGGACAGATCCGAATAGACCACCCGGCTGTGGATGCCGTCGGCCAGGGCCAGCCGTTTCAAACCGTCCTCAAGGGCGCGGCAACGGGACGCCAGATCGGCGTTGCGGGGAAAGTAGGCGGTGACCGCATGGTCCGGGCAGGGCGGCACGGCACCCGCACCCCAGCCCTCGGCGGGATCGGCGGCGGGGTCGTCGATCACCACCCCCGTGACCCCCAGGTCATAGAAAACAGCCGCGATCAGCTCTGCGGCCAAAACGGAGGAGCGGGGGTCGAAAACCACCCGTGCGGCCACCCAGTCCATGAATGCTTGCCTCCTGAAAAAGATGGATCGACGGGGAGGATGCGCTGCGGGCTGAGGAACTATTTCTTAGCGCGCCCCTCAGCGCAGCAGGCGGATCAGCAGGGGAAGGAAAAAAATCAAAAAAAGGATGATCAGCCCCGGGGGGCTCAGGTAGGGCGTGTACCATGGTTTTCTGCGGGCGCGAGCTGATTTGAACTCGGCCAAAAACCAGTTTCCCAAAAGCGCTGCGGCCCCCAGGACGGCCACAACCCTGAGGAGCTGTATCACCGTTTCCATGGTGCGGCTTTTACATCAAAAAAAGCGCGCTGTCAAAAAACCCAGGTCGCTGACTTGGCGCGCGCGCCCCTAAAAGCGGGGCAAAAATTCGGCATGGGGGCCGCCGGGCTATTTGCGGCGGGGGGCGAAGCGGACAAAGATGCGATAATCACCGCAATCGATATCCCTGGGCAGGTTGTAGCCCTCGGGGATCAGCAGCACCATCACCCGGCCCCCGGCGGGGTCCTGGCTCATCTGGCCGCCGCGGCGATCTTTCTGGCCGTCGGGCGGCTTTCCCAGCCGCCGCCGGGGAGGCCGGACGTTGAGGATCCTGGCCTCCACCATCCCCGGCCCCGAACCGGGTCCTTTCCGGGGAGGCGGCCCCACGGCAACCGGGGCACCGATGACTATCTCCATGGACATTCTCCTGGCTTACTGGGGTGTGGGCTTCTTATCGGCTCCCCGGGCCTTCGGCTGAACCCCGCGGGGCAGCGCTTATTCCAGAGCCAACGGCGCCGGCGGCAGGTGAAAACGCTCTTTGGGGGGGTTGAAATACCCGAAGCCAAGATCGGGGAAGCGCTTGCGCAGCCCGGCCAGGAGGGCCTTCACCCCCATGGGCGTGCCCTGGGGGGCCGCCGCCGCCATGAGGCGCCAATACCGCAGGGGATCAAAGTTGAGGTTGCGCCACTGGATCAGGCCAACCGGGTGGCTGCCCAGAAAAGACTTGAAGGCCTTGAATTCCTGAGGGCTGTCGGTGACCCCGGGACAATTCAGGTAGTTCAGGGAGACGAATTTCCCCAGGCGCTTCGCCAGATCCACGCTGGCAAGAACATCCTCGAAGCGGTAGTCCCTGGGTCGGAAATAGGCCTCATAGCAGGCTTTGCGGACGCTGTTGAGGCTCACCCGGACGCTGTCCAGGCCGGCGGCGAAAAGTACTTCGAGGACCTCCGGGCGACTGGCGTTGGTGTTCATGTTGATGGTCCCCGCCGCGGTGCGGGCGCGGATCAGCCGAATCGCGGGTTCGATGACCTCTGCAGCCAGCAGCGGGTCGCCCTCGCAGCCCTGCCCGAAACTGACCACGCTGTGCTTCACGCGTTGAATGTGGGCCAGGGCAATCGCCGCAATTTCGTCCGGATCGGGGGTGAAGGCAATCCGGTCCTGGGATTGGGGCACGTTTTCGCCGGGCTGCAGGGAGAGGCAGCCGAGGCAGCGGGCATTGCAATAGCGCGAGGCGGGTAAGGGGGCTTCATAGCGCCCCAGGAAAAAATTCTTGCCGGCCGGGCAGCCGTAGACCAGGGCGCAGTGTTCCAGATGGGCCCGCAAACGATTTCCGGGGAGCATCGTGCGCATCTTGCGGACGCCAGCCGCCACCTGGCGGGGGGGCATCCGCCGCAGATCCTGGCGAGGCTCGCGGTCCACCTGAAGGACGGCCGAGCGAAAGCCCCCCCGCCACCAGCCGACGGCACCATAGGAAAAGAGGGGCAGATAGGCGGCGCGCGGCCCTTCGCGAAAGGCGCTGACGTGGGTCAGGAGGTAGCCGGGGGAATTGAAGGCCGCCACCGGGAAGACCGCTTCACCGGGCAGCATGGGGTTTTCGGTCAGCGCCTCGAACTCACCCGTCGAGCGGTTGTAAACAATCGGCAGCCGGTCCGGCAGCCGCATCAGTTCGCTGCCGAAGGGCAGTTTCCGGGTGTCACCGGTTTGCAGCAGCGTCAGGTGCCCGCCGGCCATGCCCGCAGCGCCATAGCCATCCAGATCGAATATTTCGCCGCGTTCGTTGGCCACCACCGCGGCTATCGGGCCCCCGCCGGCCTTTGCCATTTTGGTTTCCTGGGGATTGCCTTTGGGTTCACGCCGGGGATAAAATCAGCGGCGTTCGAAAATCGGCTTGACCTTGAATCGGTTTTGGCTAATAGAATGAAACCGGTTGGAGTGCAAGAGCGCCCTTCGGGACGCCCGGTTGCGGCGCGGCGCGCCTATCGCCGGACCTGATCGAAACCCCATGGACCCCAAAAATTCCTTGCAAGGGATGGGGGCTTTTGCTATCTCCGCCCGCAATTTTTACGGCCCGCCCGTCAAGACACACCCCATGCGGGTGGGGCGTTCCCGCCCGGGGCCGGCGACACTCCCCCGCTTAACACGATCAAGCGCTGCGAAAGGCCGATGGACCGCCACCAAGCGCCAGTGCGGTGGCCCAAAAAGGTGCAAGATGACCGAAATCAACATTCGCGAAGAATTCAAAAACCTGATTCTCAGCTCCTTCGGTGCGCGTGAAGACCGGGAGTTTTGGGAGATGATGCAGTTACCCGACAGCTCCCTGTACCGCAAATGCTATGAACAGCTCACCAATTCCGAGCAACAGGAGCCCCCCGGTTCGGATCTCTTCCAGAACAGCATGCGGCGCGCCTTTAACCTGATCATGGGCGGACCCCTGGAATCCAGTTAACCCGCACTTTTCCCTCTGATTTGCACCCCACCCCGGTTCACGGCCCCCTCTTGAGCAGCGGGTTCGGGTGCCCTGGAAAAAACAATTCCGCCAACGCGCCCGCTTTTTTCAACCTTCCTGGAGGTGGCCCACCAGATGCCCTAGTTCAGGGAAAATCAGGTTGGTGCAGGCCAGTTGACAGGCTCTGAGACTGCCGGGCATGGCGAAGACCACGGCCGAGGCGATCACGCCGGCGGTTGCGCGGGAAAGAATCGCGGCCGAATCGATCTCCTCGAAACTCAGCTGGGCAAACAGCACGCCGAACGCCGACAGCTCCTTGCGGAAAAGGGGCTTGATGGCTTCGATGGTCACGTCACGCTGGCTGATGCCGGTTCCCCCAGTGATCAAGACGGCCTGGGGTTCGTACGCCGCCAGGACCTCTTCCAGAGTCTGGGCAATCACCGCGGCGTCATCCGGAATGACCCGGTGAAAGCCCACCTGGTGCCCCTCCTTGCGGGCCCGGGTGGCGATCCACTGGCCGCTTTGGTCTTCAGCCAGCGAGCGCGTGCTGGAAACGCTGATAATTCCCAGTCGGATCTGGCGTGGGGCAGAGGCCTTGTGTTGACGGGTTCCCATAAAGCTTCCTTTCACCAACGCCCGCTCCGGTCAAACGATGGGCGGATGACTTTTCTGCGTGACCGTCCGGGGAGCCGTTAGGCCGTCTGTGCGCCGCACCTGGGACGTGACGCCGCCAGGGCTGCCAAAAGACCTTGATTAAGTCCCTCTTTTTTCCTATCCTACAAAACTTGGCGGTTTTGGGAAAGGTGAATCTGCGGACGGCGGGCACCGCTGTCCGCAGCCCAGAAGGGATGGACGCGTTATTTTAGTACGTGGACAATCATTCAAAAGATCGGTCGCGCGCTTTTGCGGACGATGTCGCCTTGCGCTATCCCGGCCGGGCGTTCCAACGAAAAACCGCCCGGCATGACGGCGCTCTGCAGCGGGGTAATTCTGGCCGGGGGCCTCAGCCGGCGGTTTTGCGGGCAGAACAAGGCCCTCATGGATGTCGGCGGCCGACGCATCATCGACCGCCTGCTGGCGGTTTACCGGCCCATATTTGACGAAATCATCATCGTCACCAACTCCCCCCGGGCCTACCTGGATCTGGACGCCGCCATCGTCACGGATATTTTCCCATACCGCAGTTCTTTGACCGGGATTCACGCCGGCCTTTTTCACGCCACCCGGCCCTATGCCTTTTTTGCCGCCTGCGATGCCCCCTTTCTTCTGCCCGGGATGGTCCACCTGATTTTGAACGCGCTTTCCCCGGGGGTGGACGGGGTGGTGCCGCAGACGGCGGCGGGATTTGAGCCCCTCTGTGCCGTTTACTCCCAGCGCTGCTGTCAGACGATCGCCCAGCGGCTAAAAAAGCAGCATTTCCAAATCAAGGGGATTTTCAAAAAATTTCGCATACGAACCCTCTCCGAAAAATTGCTGCGCCAGCCGGATCCCGAACTGCGGTCTTTTTTTAACATCAACACCCCGGATGATCTGGCCCGCGCCCAGACGATCGCCGCGAGCCTCGACGCCCCCTGATCCTTGGCGGCGCTCTGCCGGCATCGAACCAAAGGAGCTTGGATGAGATTAGATCAGCTGATAGAAAAAGTAAAACAACACCCCGACTTCGACCGGGTGGGCATGCTGCTCTGCCACAACGGCGTTGTCCGCGGCACCTCCCGCGACGGGCGCCGCACCAGCGGATTGCAAGTCAGCGTCGACCACCACCGCCTGGAGGAAGTTGTCGCGGCGCAAAAAAAACGCCCGGGAATCGTCGAAATTCTGGTACATATCAATGAAAACCAACCGCTTGCGGTGGGAGATGACGTCATGTTCATCGTCGTCGCCGGGGATATCCGTGAAAACGTCATCGAAACCCTGTGCGACACCCTCAACGCCATCAAATCCAGCGTCACCAGCAAAACCGAATTTTTCGTTTAGGCCACCGCATGATGCCTTTTCCCAGGAGCCAGAGATGAAAAACCTGACACACCTCGACCGGGAGGGTCGGGTCCGCATGGTGGACGTGACGGCCAAAGCGCAGACCGACCGGACCGCCGTGGCCCAGGGGTGGGTTACGATGGCCCCCGCCACGTTTCATATGATCCGGCAGCAGGGCCTCAAAAAGGGCAATGTTCTGGAAACCGCACGCATTGCCGGGATCATGGCCGCCAAAAAGACCGCCGATCTGATTCCCATGTGCCACCCCCTCAATATCACCCACTCCCAGATCGATTTCTTTCCCGATGAACCCGGCAGCCGAATCCGCATCGAGGCCAGCGTCCGGATCCTCGGCCCCACCGGCGTGGAAATGGAGGCCCTGACCGCCGTGGCCCTGGCGGCCCTGACGATCTACGACATGTGCAAGGCCGTCGACCGGGAAATGACCATCTCCGACATCTGCGTCCTCAAAAAATCAGGCGGCAAAAGCGGTGATTTTACGCGTGATGGAAGCCATTGATTTTGTCCTGCTGCTGTCGGCCGGGATTCTGCTGGGTGTCATCGGCGGCTGGCTGGCGGCGAAATTTTCCGTATACCGGCGGATCAATCCCGTCATTTCCGATTTCCAGGCCGAAATCGCCGCATTGAAGGAGCGGCTGCGCCAAAAACAAACCGAGAGCGAGGCGCTTCAGAAAGAGCTGGCCGCCCACCAGCAGGAACTCAAATCCCTGAGCGCGCGGCATCTGGAGGCCTGCCGGGAAAACGGTGCGGCCCTTGCGCGCATCGAACAATTGGCCCCTTTGCAGCAGCGCCTTCAGGACCAGACCCAGGAGATCAAGGCGCTCCAGCGGCTGAACAGTGGCATTCAGAACCGTCAGACCGAGCTGGAAACACGCCTTGCCCAGGAGCGCGCGACAGCCGCTGAAAAAATTGGCCTCCTGGAGGATATCCGTCAGCAGTGCCTGGACACCTTCAAGGCCCTGTCGGCCAGCGCCCTGCGGGAAAACAACCGGGCATTCATCGACCTGGCCGACAGCGTTTTGGCCAAGCATCTGGAAACCGCCCGCAAAGATCTCGATCTGAAAGGCCAGGCGGTGGTGGCGCTGGTCTCCCCCATCCAGGACTCGTTGACACGTTTTGACCACAACATTCAGTCCCTGGAAAGATCCCGCGAGAAAGCCTACGGCGGGCTTTCGGAGCAGGTGCGGTCCCTGATCGGCACTCAGCAGCTTCTCCAGCGCGAAACCGGCAAGCTGGTCAAGGCTCTTCAAACACCCCAGGTTCGCGGTCGGTGGGGGGAAATTACCCTGCGACGGGTGGCCGAACTCTCCGGCATGCAGCGCCATTGCGATTTTTTTGAACAACAAACCGCGGCCGGCGCCGACGGCCTGATGCGGCCTGACATGCTGGTCAAGCTTCCCGGCAACCGCCAGCTGGTGGTGGACGCCAAGGTCCCCTTGGCGGCATATTTGGATTCTCTGGAGGCCGAAAGCGACAAAACCCGGCAGGCGCTTTTGGAAACCCACGCCAAACAGTTTCAGACCCACATCCTCAAGCTTTCCCAAAAAGCCTACTGGACCCAGTTTGCACCCACCCCCGAGTTCGTGGTGCTCTTCATCCCCGGCGAAAATTTCTTTTCCGCCGCCCTCAGCCAAAATCCCGCGCTGATCGAGGAGGGCGCCCGGCGCGGGGTCATTCTGGCGACCCCCACCACCCTGATCTCACTTCTGAAGACGATCGCCTACGGCTGGCGCCAGGAAACCGTCACTGAAAACGCCCGCGCCATCAGCGAACTGGGACGGGAGCTCTATGAGCGCTTGAGCCACGTTGCCGGCCACCTCAACCGGCTGGGGCAGGATATCGATCACTGCACCCGCAGCTTCAACCAGGCGGTGGGCTCTCTGGAGCGCCGGGTGTTTGCATCCGCCCGCCGCTTCACCGATCTTGGCATCCATCTCAAAGACAACCGGCAGCTGCCCGAGCTGGACACCCTGAGCAGCCAGACCCGTAAACTGGACCCGGATAAAACCGCATGAAAGCCCCAAGACACCGTTTGTGTTTGCACATTGGCGTGCCGCTTTTACTCCTGTTGTGCCTTGCGGGATGCGAGCGGGCGACCAAAACGCCCCCGCCGCCGACAGCGCCCCTGCCCCCCCTGCGGCTTTTAACCCTGGAAGAGCTTCCCCTGTTTTCTGACGACAGCGACCTGGAGGCTTTGGAGGAGGCCATCCGGCACAGCCTGACCTACCTGCGGCGCCTGCCACCGGAGCGCCAGTTTTCACTCGGCGCGGAGATCCTTACGGCCGAGATGACTCTGCGCGCTCTGGCGCACTTCGACGCTTTTCTGCAAAACGCCCCCACCCCAACCGAACTGAACGATTTTGTGCGCGCTCATTACCGGGTCTACCGTGCGGTGGGCACCTCGGAGGCGGAAGTGGTCCTCTTCACGGGCTATTACGAACCGATCATCGCGGGCAGCCGCACCCCCAGCGTTGCCTGCGGGGTGCCGGTCCTCGGCCGCCCCGACGACCTGGTGACAGTCGATCTGGAGCGCTTTGCGACCCGATTCAAAGGCGAAATCCTCACGGGCCGGCTGCTGGGCGACCACCTGGTGCCCTATTTCGAACGCCGCGAGATCACCAACCCGGCGCTTTTTGGGACTCGCGCCAAGCCCATTGCCTGGGTAGCGGACCCCCTGGATCTTTTTTTCCTTCAAGTTCAGGGCTCCGGTCAAATTGCGCTCCAGGACGGCAGCCGTTTGCGCGTCCAGTACAATGGCACAAACGGCCATCCCTACCGCAGCATCGGACGCCACCTGATCGAGACCGGCAAAATTCCGCGCGAAGAAATGTCCATGCAGCGCATCCGGTCCTACCTCAGGGCGCATCCGGAAGAAATCGAACCCGTGCTGAACCACAACCCCAGCTTCGTTTTCTTCAGAATCGGGGAAGACGGCCCCCTTGGCGCGCTCAACGTGCCCCTCACCCCGGGGCGCTCCATCGCACTGGATCGCCGCATCTTCCCACCGGCGGCCCTGTGCTTCATTCAAAGCCAGAAGCCGGTGACCGACGGCACCGGACAGATTGTCGACTGGCGGCCTTTTTCCCGATTCGTCCTGAACCAGGACACCGGCGGTGCGATTCAGGGTCCCGGACGAGCCGACCTCTTCTGGGGAAGCGGCGCCATCGCAGAGATCTCGGCCGGTCACCTGCAACACCCCGGCAGCCTTTTCATTCTGGTTCTGAACCAAGACCGGCCCCGGTCTTGAGCTGCCCGAAGCCATCTGCCGCCGGCGGCGGATGGCGCAAGACGCCGTTTTCGGGCGCTTTTCCACCGCATCCGGCCGCCCGGATTCGGTTGACACGGTGGGCTAAAGTCAGTAAGGAAACAGCTCGTCCTCATCTTTTGCCACAAGGAGCACCCCATGTTTGGCATCGGCATGCCTGAACTGCTTCTCATTTTAGCCGTCGCCCTGATCGTCATCGGTCCCAAGAAGCTTCCGGACCTGGCGCGCTCCCTCGGCCGGGCGATGGGGGAGTTCAAAAAAGCCACGGCCGAACTCAAGGAAAGCATCCAAATCGATTCCGAGTTGAAAGACGTCAAGCAGGCCTTCGACGAGATGAACGCCCCGGGCCCGAAGCAGCAGGCAAACACCCAGGCGGTCGAGACCCATGACGCGCGGCCCGAGGGCGACACCCCGGCACCATCCAACGCCGCAGGCGGGCCCGGGGAGGCAGGCCCCCAAACGACGCCAAAAGAGGCCCCCAAAGATGCGTGAGGAAGATAAAATTCCTTTTACCGCGCATCTCGAGGAGCTGCGAAAAAGGCTGATCGTCTGTTTCATCGCGGTAGGGATCGGTTTTGTGGGGGCTTACGGCTTCAAGGAAAAGCTGTTCCAGGTGCTCACCGCCCCCCTCGTCAGGGTCATGGAAAGCGGCGACACCCTGATCTTCACCAACCTGCCGGAAGCTTTTTTCACCTATCTTAAGGTGTCTTTTTTGGCTGGCTTGCTGCTGGCCTCACCCGTTATTCTCTACCAATTCTGGATGTTCGTGGCCCCTGGGCTCTACCAGCGGGAGCGCCGGGTGCTGCTGCCCATCGTCTTTCTCTCGACCCTCTTTTTTCTGGGCGGTTCGCTCTTCGGCTATTTCATCGTTTTCCCCTGGGGGTTTCAGTTTTTCTTGGGCTTTGCCACCGAAACCATCCGCCCCCTGCCCTCCATGCGGGAGTATCTCAGCTTTTCTGCCAAGCTCCTGCTGGCCTTCGGGGTGGTGTTTGAGATGCCGCTGGTGCTGACCGCGATGGCCCGTCTGGGGATCGTCTCGGTTGATTTTCTCAAAAAAAACCGAAAATACGCGATTTTGCTTTTCTTCACCGGCGCCGCAATCCTGACCCCGCCGGACGTGATCACCCAGATCATGATGGCCCTTCCGCTGATGCTGCTCTATGAGGTCAGCATCATCGGCGCCCGCATCTTTGCCCCCAAGAAGAAGCCGACCGAAAACGAAGAGGCGGAGGCCCCCGAAAAGGACTGAGGGCTGTCCTGGAGTGTTTTATGGAACCTTAAAGGCGTAAGGCCGGAGAAGAGGTTTGACGTTGACAGATTCCGGTGCGCTTGCTAACGTGAACGCATCCGATGATGTTCGGGATACAGGGAACCCTAAGAGAAGGAGGTCATGGTGTTGAAGAAAAAACAAGCTTTCACTATCGCAGCGCTCGTGGGTCTGGCGACAGTCTTCATCGCCGCGGGGATTTACGCCGGAACCGCCGTTCCCGAAACAATCACGATGCAGAACAAAGCCTATGAGAAGCACACCAAGGGCATCGTCGAATTCAGCCACAAAAAACACGTCGCGGAGTACAAGGCCGCATGCGGCGACTGCCATCACGATGACCAAGGCAAACCGCTCACCGGCCTCAAGGAGGGGGACAACGTCGAGACGTGCATCACCTGCCACAAAATACCCGGCACGGTGCCCGGGAAGCTTAAAAAGGAGTGGCGGGAAACCAAAGTGCCCAAGGCCGAGCAGGAAAAGCGCGAACTGGAGTACCACGCCGAGGCTTTGCACCAAAACTGCATCACCTGCCACAAGGATTTCAACAAGAAAAACAATACCAAAGCCGCACCGGTGACCTGCACCACCTGCCATCCCAAGCAGGGCTAAGCACAAGGGTCCCTTCAGCAGCGCGCGGGGCAGGGTGACTCACGCCTCAAGTGCGCGCAAAATCAACGCGGGGTGCCCCCCTTTTTACGGGGCGGGGCACCCCGTTGTTTTTTGCGCTGGTAGGCGCGGGCGTTTCTGACCATGGCCTTGGCCCAGACCGGGGTTCCCAGGGCATGCAGATGGGTGTAGGTGGCCAGAACATTTTTATGGCAAATGCCGTCGCGCTTCCCCACGACCCCCACCCCTTTTTTCATTCGAAAAACCGTGCGCCGGTCGGACCCGTCACATTGCAGCACGTGGGAGTAATGGAATTCGTGCCCTCTGAGTTCGGTGCCCACCGCAAAAAAGGGGTTTTCGGCCTCGACGCTGACAATCGTGTACCCGTGCCCCTGGGGCTTCTCCGAAAACCCGAAGACGATCGGCAGCACCCCGGCCATGGGGTAGGCGCGGCCCGCCATCACCAACTCACGGCCGAGATACATCAGCCCACCGCACTCGGCGTAAATGGGAAGGCCGTCCTCCGCCAGATCTTTGAGCAAGTCCCGGAAGGTCCGATTTTCAGAAAGCTCCTGGACGTGGGTTTCCGGAAATCCGCCCCCGATGTAGAGTCCGTCCAAGGCCGGCAACCGGGTGTCCCGCAGCGGGCTGATATAAACCAGGTCGGCCCCCTCGGAAACCAGCGCGTCTAAATTTTCGGGGTAGTAGAACTGGAAGGCGGAATCCCGGATAATTCCGATGCGCGGACGCACCGGCACGGCTGCGTCTTCAGGTGGGGTCGATTTCACCCCGGGAGCGGCGCTTTCCTGCAAGTTGGGAGGAGCTGAAAAAGCGTGCTTCGGGATCGGGCGGCAGCCATCGGCCGCCAGGCATTCGATGGCCTTTAAATCCAGGTGGGTGCGGGCGATTTGGGCGGCTGCCGCAATGGAGTCCCGGGCCCAGCCGTGTTCCGGGGTCGGCACCAGCCCCATGTGTCTTTCCGGAAAAGACTGGCGGTCCAATTTGGGAAGGGCCCCCACGACGGGGACCCCGCAGAGGGATTCGATGCTGCTGCGCAGGGTGCGTTCGTGCCGTGCACCCGCCACCCGGTTGAGCACCACCCCCTTGATATTGACCTCCGGGTCGAAGTGCTGGCAACCCAGCACGACAGCCGCCATCGTGCGGGTGGACTTGGTGCAGTCGATGCAGAGAATTACCGGCGCCTGCAGCAGTTTGGCCAACTCCGCGGTGCTGGTGGCCCCGCCGCTGTCAATGCCGTCGAACAGACCGCGGTTGCCCTCCACCACGGCGATGTCGGCTGATTGGGCGTGTTTTAAAAATGAGGCGCGGACGTCTTCCTTGGAGGCTAAAAAGGTGTCCAGATTGTAGCAGGGCCGGCCGGCCGCAAGGGCAAGCCAGCCCGCATCAATGTAATCTGGACCTTTTTTGAAAGGGGCAACTGTTTTTCCGCCGTGGGTCAGCGCTGCGATGATGCCGATGGACAGGATGGTCTTTCCCGAACCCCCGCGCAAGGCTGAAATGACGATTCTGGGAAATTCTATTTGTTCAGAGGCCATAAAAGTCTTGATGGGCCACGCAAGAGACCGCCGGGGGGGAGTTAATCCTCGTGCTCGGCCCCAGCCTGCTTGCCGGCCCCTTTAAGGCCATACATGGAGGTACTGCCGCTGGACCAGTATTCCAGGATACCGTCGGTCACCATCTTGTTGACAACTTTTTTGGCTTCCCGCGGTTTGAGATCCAGGATTTTGGAGAGGTCATTGAAATAAAACTTTGATTTGCTTTTGGATTTCTTTTTCAGTTCTTCAACGATTTTTTCGCACTGTTCGGCGTATTCCATGATGATGCCTCTTTTCTTTGGGAATCGGGGGGTGCGACAGCGCACCCCCCGAAAGGGTTTACCGCTTAAAACTTGAAGTTCGAGGTCTGGCGCCAGGTATAGTAGGCGGGATCACGGAAATCATCGATCAGGTGGTGGGTAAACTCCAACTCACACTTCTCGAAGAATCTCTCCCATCCGATCCGCTCGGCCCACTCGCCCAGGCGCTCGTATTTGTTGGCGCCGGCGGCATAGGTTTCGACGATCTTTTTGATGGTATCCGTCATGGTTGGCCAACGCGGCATCTCGTTGGGGATGAAGGCCACGACAACCTTGGAGAATTTCGGGTTGCTGACGCGGTTGGAGACTTTGCCACCCACCATCAGCACGATCCCGTCACCTTCGGTGTCGGCCAGGGGCATGGACGGGCACATGGTGTAGCAGTTGCCGCAGAACATGCAGCGGGACTCGTTTACGGCCACCGAGTTGACCTTGGTGCCGTTGGGCAGCTCGATCTTGGCGGGCTTGATGGCCGCGGTGGGACAGGCGGCGATCGCCAGCGGGATTTCGCACATCTTGTCCAGGTACTCGTGGTCCAGGATCGGCGGCTTGCGGTGGTAGCCGAGGATCGCGATGTCCGAGCAGTGAACCGCGCCGCACATGTTCAGGCAGCAGGCCATGGAGACCCGTACATGGGCCGGCATGCGGTGCTGCTGGAAATCCTCGAAGAGCACATCCATGGTCGCCTTGACGGTGCCGGAGGCATCCGTGGCGGGGGTGTGGCAGTGGATCCAGCCCTGGGTGTGGACGATATTGGAAATCCCGGCGCCGGTGCCGCCGATGGGAAACTTGAAGCTGCCGCCGTCGAACTTCCGGCTTTCCAGGTCCTTTTTGAGGGGCTCGATCTTGTCCTTGCTGTCCACCATGAACTCGATGTTGTTGCGGGTGGTGAAGCGCAGGTAGCCGTCGCAGTGTTTGTCGGCGATTTCGCAGATTTCGCGGATATGGGTGACGCTCATAAGACGGGCGCCGCCGCAGCGCACAGTGTAGACCTCATCGCCGGATTCAGCGACGTGCACCATGATGCCCGGCTGGAGGTATTCGTGATACAACCATTTTCCCTTGTTGTTGGCGATCACCGGCGGATAGAACTCGTCGTACTTGCGCGGTCCGATATCGGTGATCCGGTTTTCCATCGGTTTGTCCGGGTTATACCCTGATGAGATAAATGCCATGGTGTTTCCCCCCCTTTTTTATCTGAGATGGTGTTTTCTGAATTCGTTGATGTCACGCTGCCAGCCGCCTTCCACCTCTTCTTCCTTCCAGAAGATGTACGGGTTGGTGCGCGGCTCCTGAACGTGCTGCGGAACAGGATCGATTCCGGTGACTTCCAGCAGTTTCTGGAAGCCCTGGCGCTTGATCAATTCACCCAAGCGCTCACGGTTTTTGCCCTCTTCCATCCACCAATCCCAGATCGCTTCAATCACCTCTTTGATTTCGTCATAGGGGTCTTCGGCCTTGATGAACGGGACCAGCAGGGAGCCCATCTGGGCGCCGTCGAGGATCGGGGCCTTGGCACCCACCAGAATCGAGAGTCCGGTGTCTTTGCCGATTCTCAGCGCTCTGGGCATGACGTTAATGCAGTGCATGCAGCGGGTGCATTCGCGGTTGTCGATCTTGAGTTTGCCGTCTTCCATCCACATGCACTTAGTGGGGCAAAGGTCGATGACTTCCTTCTGGATGTCGAACGGGCCCCAGTCACGGCCGGAGTGGGCGCCGCCGTTTGAGGGGATTTCACCGCCGATGTATGCCTGAACCGCTTCCTGATCGATGCGGATGTCATCCTTCCAGGTCCCGATGAAGGACATGTCGGCGCGGGCGATGGAGGCCACGCAGCAGTTGGGGCAGCCGTCAAACTTGAACTTGAATTTATAGGGGAAAGCCGGGCGATGCAGCTCATCCTGGTATTCCAGGGTGAGGTGATGGCACAGGTCCTGGGTGTCGTAGCAGGCGTACTCGCAACGGGCCTTGCCGATGCAATCCGCAGGGGTTCGCAGGTTGGAGCCGGAGCCGCCGAGGTCCTGGTTGAGGTTGTGGGTCAGCTCGAAGAAGACTTCCTCAAGCTGGGGGGTGGTGGTGCCCAGGAAGATGATGTCCCCGGTGGAGCCGTGCATGTTGGTGATGCCACTGCCGCGAAGGTCCCAGAGATCGCATATTTGGCGGAGATATTCGGTGGTGTAAAACTTACCGGCCGGCTGGGCGACCCGCATTGTGTGGAAATGCGCGACACCGGGGAACAGGGCCGGTTGGTCGCAGTAACGGCCGATGACACCGCCGCCGTATCCGAAAACCCCCACGATACCGCCGTGCTTCCAGTGGGTTCTTCCGTGCTTGTAGGACAATTCCAGTACGCCCAAGAGGTCATCAACGGCATCGACGGGAATCTGAAAATCAACTTTGTCGGGATTTTTGGCTCTTTTTTCGGCCTCCTGCTTTAAGTCGGACACAAAGCTTGGCCATGGACCGCTTTCAAGCTCGTCCAGCATAGGAGTGGGGTGTTTTGCCATCTTAATTTCCTCCATTTCGTTGAGTTTTAACCTCTGACCAACCAAAAACGAATCGCCTCCTCCAAGGGTTTCGGGTCACCTCCTCTCATGAAAAAAAGTCGTTTTTTTATAAGGGGGTTACGTTGTATCTCAGGCATGCGATTATTGATTTTTAAAGGTTTTGATATAGAATTTATTAGCTGAGTTGTCAATAAAAAAGGCTTTGATTCACGCGCTTAAGCCCCGCGGTCCACCCCCTGGCGATGTTGACCCAGCATATTGTTGGCGCCTTCTGAAAATTTCCTTCATGTAGTGTCTGCCGGTTCACAGGCAAGCCGCTGCAACTCGTCAAAGATGAGCCGCGAATGGTCCTCCAGGTGCTTGCTGACAAGGGAAAACTCCGGCGTCCGGTGGTCCAGGGTTTCAAGGACCGCCTTGAAAAAATCTTCGATCTCTTCCCGGGAAAAGGCCCCCAAGTAGTCCAGGAAACGGGTGGGAAGCAGCGGGTGTTTTTTTTTCAGCCCCATTAAAACCCCTTTCAGGGTTTCAGCGACCGCGAGATCATCGGACCAGACCAGGTTTCCCACCCCTTCCAGGCGGTCCAGCCGGGTTTGAATGGAGAGCCTCGCCAGAAAAAAAAACAGGACTTCCGCCAGCGATTCGGCCGCGACTTGCGGCCGGCTTACGATCGGCGAAAACTGGCGGGCGGTGATGAGCCTCAGCGCCACGCCGCCGTTTTGGCATTGGACAACAAAATCACCGGCGGCGTGATGCCAGGGAAAGATATCGCGGGAGCTTGACAGATCGAAATATGCGGTCAGAATCAGCGCGACCTGACGATAGAGCCGACGGGTCTGCGCTTGGGAGAGGAAAAAAACACCGTTGCGGGCGTCCCAGACCAGGATCCCGAGTCCCCCGTCGGCGGGGTGACGGGTCAGGTGAAATTCACTGAAGTCCGTGAACCATTCTCCCAGAAACAGCAGCCAGCGTCTTGCCCCCGGGCCGCCACCCTCCCCGAAGCCGTAAACCTGCGGCAGGTAGCCATCCGGCAAAAAACGGTTCAACTCCTCCAGCAGCGCAAATTCCCCCTGGATCGCAGCATTGCCGGCAGGGGACACCGCGACGTTCAGCACGAAGGATTCCTTGAAATCCGCCCCGATCACCTCGATCCGGGCGGGGTGGTAGAAGGCGCCGTGTTTTTCCAGGAAAACCAGAATTTCAGAGAAATCCAGGCACTCCGGGGACCGTTGCCGACGCAATCCCACCGCCGCCCGCAACCGCTGGAAACCGCGCCGGGAGAGAAAATCGGTGACGGCCTGGAAGTAGGCCCCGTAGGTCGCCTCCGGATCCACTGGGGCACCGGTGCCCTGGGATCGGGTAAAGCGGCTCTGGGGCAGCGGCGTACGCCACATGCTGTCCGTTTGACCCAGAGAGGAGCGCCGGCCGCTGAGATAAAAACGAAACCGTGGGCTCACGGCCGCACGGGGTGGAGCGGACGGCCAGCTCCCCCCCGCAGCGGGGTCGAACCTCGGCCGCTCAGATGGGAGCCGGTTTGGCTCGCAACCTGCCGCTTTACTGGCATTTTTCGGCAATATCCTTGATGATTTCGGGCGCCACCTGATAGCCGAGTTCAATCGCCTTGTCGCAATGCTGCTTGGCCAGATCAAACGACCCCTTCTGAAGATAAGCGATTGCCAGATTGTTGTGGGCGACGGGGAAATTGGGCTCCAGCTTGATGGCCTTCAGCCCGGCCTCGATGCTTTGGTCCACGAGGCCCTTCATCAGATAGGCGCTGGCAAGGGTGGTAAAGGCCTGCAAAAAGCGGAAATTGAATGCCGTCGCACGCTCGAGTGCTTGAATTGCCTTGTCGACATTGCCCTTTTGGAGTTGAACAAAACCGATGTTGCCGTAGCCTTCGGAGAAGCCCGGACGCGCTTTGACGGCTTTCTGATTGAAATCCAGACACCCGTCCAGATCTCCGTCCTTCAGACGGATGCCACCCAGCAGGACGTAGGCCTCGGCCAGGGAGGGGCTGCATTCGATCGCCTTGAAAAGCGCCTGTTCGGCTTCAGCGTATTGTTTCTGCCCCAGCAAGCCGACTGCCAGATTATAGTGGGAGGTGCCGCAATCGGGATTGGCGGCGATCGCGGCGCGCTGCTGGGAAATATAATCGTTGACGTTCTTGGGTTTCTCAACTTCCATAACCATTCCTTTCATAACCTGCATGTGGTTTTGAGGCTAGTATGAAATAAAAAGCTTGTCAATAAAAATCAAAATCGCGGGTTCGCCAAATGATCGCTTGCCGGTGATGACTTTTTTTCTTGACAAAAACTTTTAATTTTTCTTATTTTTTTTAAAAACTTACTTAAACAGAATCGCAGCCTTTGGGTGGCGCCGTGAAAGCCGGGCGCAACGAGGAATCGAGATGAAACCAGGATGCTACACTGCAATCGTGACCCCTTTTCTGGACGGCCAGGTTGATTACGCGGGTCTGGAAAAACTGGTCGATTTTCAGATCGCAAACGGGGTCACCGGTATACTGGCGGTTGGCACCACCGGCGAAAGCCCTTCGCTTGCCTGGGATGAACACCACCGGGTGACAGCCCATGTGGTGGAAAAAACCCAAGGCAAATGTCTCGCCATTGCCGGCACCGGCAGCAACAATACCCAAGAGGCGCTGGCCGCAACCCGCCACGCGGTGGAAACCGGTGCCGACGCCGTCCTTTTGGTGGACCCCTATTACAACGGCCCCAGCTCCCTGGAAATCCGGCGCGAGTATATCGGCCCCATCGCCGCGGCATTTCCCGGCGTTGACGTCATTCCCTACGTCATTCCGGGCCGCACCGGTGCCCAACTGCTGCCGGAGGACCTGGGGCTGCTGTCGCAGAAGTTCAAAAATGTCCGGACGGTCAAGGAGGCCACCGGAAGCCTTGAAAACATGCGCCGGACCCGTTCGGTTTGCGGCCGTGATTTCACGATCCTCTCCGGCGACGACGCCCTCACCTACACGGTGATGACCGATCCGCTGATCCTGGCGGCGGGCGTTATTTCCGTGATCAGCAACGTCGCTCCGGCGGCGGTGAGCGAAATGGTAGGGCTTCTGCTGAACGGAGACAAGACCCAGGCCGAAAAGCGGATGCGCCTGCTGGAACCGCTTTTCAATCTGGTAACCGTCAAGACTACCGAGAAAACCCCCTTTGGGGAGGTGGTCTGCCGCGCCAGAAACCCCCTGGCGCTCAAAACCCTCATGGCGGTGCTGGGAATGCCCGCCGGCAGCTGCCGACAACCGTTGGGCAAAATGACCGCCAACGGCCTTGAAACGGTTCTCGGGGCAGCCAGGAAGGTATTCGCGGCTGACCCGCGGGTGTTTCAGCCGGTGGCCGACTTTTTCGGGGTCGACGTGGAGGCGCGCTTGAATTCCCTTAATTTCAGAATGGGCCTCAGCTACGAGACCTATTAGGCCTAAAGCCCGCCCGGTCGCTCCAGGCGGGTTCTTGAATGCAGCGGGGCGTATTCCCCTGGGTCCGGGAAGGCGCCCCGTAGTATTTCAAAATCACCCGGCGATCGGCGAATCTGGCCGGCTGCCGAGCCACCCCCGCCGACTCAGGACGGGCTTCTCAGCTTAAACGACCCCTCCTTGAACAGGAGCCATTTCAGCCAACGCATACCGAATTTCAGCAGCGCGATTTCATCGCTCTTGATTTGTGCTATGGTCGGGGGGTCGATTTCGTAGCGCTTCAGGAAAGAACTTTCAAAGATAAATTGACGAAAGGTGTCGATATTGTAGCTCGCCATGAAAAACATGCGCTTGCCCTGCTCCGTAATTTTTATGTTAGCGGGGAATGAGCGCTTGCGCACGAGAAGCTCCGTCCATTCGGCGTTGATCTCATCGTGGCGATCAACCCCCTGATCCCGGCGCCATTGGGCTATGTCCCATTCCTGATCCTCTTCAAATCCCAGGCAGTGGGGTTCGTTGACAAAGAAGAAAAACCCCTCCTCTGCGGTGGCCTCCTTGTGGCTCAGGGTGGCTACCCCTAAAGGGTAATAGCGGCAGGTGGTGGGGCGGTCGGAATAAACCAGGCAGCCATCGTCACGAACAAAGGGGCAGGACTGCTGGTCGTCATCCATCAACTTCAGCGTCACCACCGCCAAATCCGTTTTCTCCAGAATCTGGGGGGTGGTGTAAATGGCCAGAAACTGCTCCGAGCTGACGCCCAGGCGGTTTTTCAAGCGAATAATGTCGTAGGGCGTCAGAATAATGTTGATGCCCCGACAGCAATGGGTGAAGCATTTAACCTTTGGGTGGCACTTGAATTTGAACCTGCTTTTCAACCCCAGCTGAACAGGTTCGATTTTGGCCACCTTATCGGCTTTTTCCATGGAAGATTTTCCTTTCTTCAAAGAGTGGGCGCTTTTATACAAAAGCCGGGCACACTTGTCAATTATGCCCGGTTGGGTTCGAAAATCCATAAGGCGGGTTTCTAAAACGGCCGCTCCCAGAATGCCGGGTTTCTTCGAAAAAATAGAAAGCCCTTGACTTTGTCGCCTCTAAAATTTAAACATATCAGGCTCGTTCTTTTGACTAATGTTTTGAATCTGTTCGTAAAAGAAGCCCTTAAAGGCAAATTTCGGAGCGCTTTCCCTTTGCTGACATTTTCAGCGCCAAACTGGTGTGAATTTTGATGAACCGGTAAAAAGTCAAAAGCCAGACGGTTTCGAAAAAAGTTCAATTTACGGCGCGTAAATCTCAGCGGCGTGAGGCGTACTTATGTACGCCGCAGCGACTTCGAGATGCAGCGCAACGCAGAAAGTGGACTTTTTGCGGAACCGTCAATTTTTGATGAAGAAGTGAGGCCTGCTTGTCTACCCTGCAGCAATTCGAGGATGCAGCCGAAGGCAGGGGCTGGACTTTTACGGAACAGTTGAGCCGGGCGATATCGCCTGGGTGACGCCATCCCCGCGTGGGTTGATTTCAAGTCGGTCGCCTTGAACACCTGGCCATCCCCAAATTTTTGACTATGATACCGGATGCTTGCCGCCAATTCAGCTTGGGACGCCGCTTTCTTGGGCGATTGCCGCGTGGCGGGGATTTAAACCGCTGTATCGAAATTTTTTGCCAGCGCGCGGCCATTCAGACGGCCTCGTTTTCCGTCATCGGTTCGGTATCCTCTTGCACCCTCGGTGTTTTCGATCAATCCCAGCAGGTTTACGTGACCATCAAGGAAACAGAACCCTTTGAACTCGCAGCCTGCACGGGAAATGTGTCCCTGGAAGATGGCAACCCCATCGTCAGAGCCCACGCTGTTCTGGGAAATGAAAAGGGAAAGATCATCGGTGGACGGATTTTTTCCGAAACCCTTGTCTTTGGTGGAGAACTTGATCTACAAGAACTGATCGGCGATCCCCTGACAAGATCCTACGATCAAGAAACCGGATTGATGCTCCTGAGCATGCCCCTCTGAGAAGGCTCTCCCTCCAGCGGGGAAAACGCTAATCGCCCATTTAAACATCTATTTTCCTGGAGGCTGAAATGAAGATCCCGTCCACCTTGTCCAAAAATTTAAAGCCCCGGCCGGATGATCACAATCTGGGGTTCGGCACACTGTTTACGGATCACATGTTCAACATGGATTATTCACCCGAAAAGGGCTGGCACAACCCGCGCATCGAGCCCTATGGCCCCATTCAGATGGACCCGGCCACAATGGTACTGCACTATGGTCAGGAGGTCTTTGAGGGGTTGAAGGCTTTTCGCACCGACGGGGGCAAGATCCAGTTTTTCCGACCCAGAGACAATTTTAAACGCATGAACCGCTCCTGCCGGGCCTTGTGCATCCCGGAGTTCGATTCAGCGCTGGCCTTTGAAGCCCTGAAGCAGTTGGTCGCGATCGAAAAGGAATGGGTCCCTCGGGCGCCGGAAACCTCCCTGTACATTCGCCCGACGATTATCGCCATGGACCCCTTTCTGGGGGTGAGGGCTTCTCACACCTACCGCTTTTTCATCATCCTCTCGCCCGTGGGCGCTTACTATGCAGAGGGCTTCAATCCGGTTAAAATTTGGGTGACACGCGATCACGTTCGCGCCGTTCGGGGCGGACTGGGAGAAGCCAAAACCTCAGGCAATTATGCGGCCAGTCTCTTCGCCGCTGAGGAAGCCCACCGCCATGGCTACACCCAAGTGCTCTGGCTGGATGGCGTCGAGCAACGATACGTGGAGGAAGTCGGCTCGATGAATATCTTCTTTGTCATCGATGGCGAGGTGATCACGCCGCTGCTCAACGGCAGTATTCTTCCGGGAATAACCCGCGACTCGGTCATCAACTTGGCCAAGATGTGGGGTGTGCCGGTTTGCGAGCGCAAGATTTCCATCGACGAGGTGATGGAAGCCCACCAAAAAGGGACGTTGGAAGAGGTTTTCGGCTCGGGTACGGCGGCGGTCATTTCGCCTGTGGGTGAAATCAAATATGATGAAAAGATTGTTACCATCGGCAAGGGCGAGGTCGGTCCCATGGCAAAGCGTTTTTTCAAGGCCATAACCGATATCCAATACGGTCGCGCCGAGGCGCCCGCCGATTGGATTGAAACGCTTTGATCCCCAAGGATCCGGATGGTTTCCATGGAAACGGAGCAAAACATGACCATGGCCCACCTCCCGTCATTTATTCAAAAAATGACGGATGAAGGAATTCACTCCTTCGTCATTGAAACCTTTTCGGCTTACTACCGCCAGATTGTCTCAGGCCAGCAAGGGCTTTTGTATGACCGTGACCTGAAAGTGATTGAGGACGGAGAAATTCCCAACGCCGAATCGGTGACAGAATATGCGCCAAAAGGCCAAAAAAAACTCCCCCACACTGTCCGGGTTGTGCTTAACGGCGGGCTTGGCACCAGCATGGGACTGACCGGTCCCAAATCCCTGCTGCAGGTCAAAAACGGTA
>JAJDNY010000002.1 GCA_022340425.1 Desulfobacteraceae bacterium
CGGTTGGAGGCGAATGCCTGGCGGCAGGGCATCAAGCTCAAAGGCGCGAGTGCCGCTATCCGTCGGTCCAACCGGGGCATTTTTCTGGGGCGGAAGGAAAACGACATGGATGCGATGGTGATCGACACAATAGGGCCGGTGACGACGGGCAGCCGGCCGCTGGCGGCGGTGGAAATGCCGGTGCCCGTGCCCGGGGTCGGCGAGATTCTGATCCGGGTGGCGGCCTGCGGGGTCTGCCACACCGAGCTGGATGAAATCGAGGGGCGCACCCCGCCGCCGCGGCTGCCGGTGGTCCCCGGCCACCAGGTGGTCGGCCGGGTGGCGGCGCTGGGGCCCGGGGCCGGACGTTTCAGGGAAGGCGAGCGGGTCGGGGTGGCCTGGATTTTCTCTGCTTGCGGGACCTGCGGGCACTGCCGCGCCGGCAACGAGAATCTCTGCGCCCGGTTTCGTGCCACCGGCCGCGACGCCGACGGCGGCTATGCCGGCTACATGAAGGTGCCCGAGGCCTTCGCTTTCAAGATTCCGGCGGTTTTCGCGGATGCCGAGGCCGCGCCGTTGCTGTGCGCCGGCGGGGTGGGGTTCCGCTCCCTGCGCCTGACCGGCCTGAAGGACGGCCAGCGCCTGGGGCTGACCGGCTTCGGCGCTTCGGCCCATTTGGTGTTGAAACTCGTGCGCCATCACTACCCGGCGGCCGAGGTCTTCGTCTTTGCCCGCAGCCCCCGGGAGCGGGAGTTCGCCCGGGAGCTGGGGGCGGTCTGGGCCGGTGACACGCTCGAGACGTCGCCGGAGCCGCTGGATGCGATCATCGACACCACCCCGGCGTGGAAACCGGTGGTCGCGGCGCTGGGCCAGCTCAAGCCCGGCGGCCGTCTGGTGATCAACGCGATCCGCAAGGAGGCGCAGGACCGCGAAGAGCTCCTGGGCCTGGACTACGCCACCCATCTGTGGATGGAAAAGCGGATCCAAAGCGTCGCCAACGTGGCCCGCGGCGATGTCGCCCAGTTTCTGCAGCTGGCGGCCGCGGTGCCCTTGAGGCCCGAGGTCCAGACCTACCCGCTGGCCGCCGCCAACCAGGCATTGGTGGAGCTTAAGACCCGCAAGATCCGGGGGGCCAAGGTGCTTCTCATGGCGTGACCGCCCCTGCGGCCGGCCATCCCCAGGACCTGGAAAGATCTGACATGCGAAAAAATGTGGTGCTCGTTTTTCTACTGCTGGCGGGCTGCATTGCCCCTCCTGCCGGCATCACCCCCGTGGGCGATTTTCAGATCGACCGCTATCTGGGCAAGTGGTATGAGATCGCGCGGCTGGACCATCCCTTCGAGCGCGGTTTGACACGCGTCAGCGCGACCTACAGCCTGCGCGCCGACGGCGGGGTCGCCGTGGTCAATCAGGGCTACTTGCCGGAGGAGCGGCGCTGGAAGAAGGCGGTCGGCAAGGCTTATTTCGCGCAAACACCGGATCTGGGGCACCTCAAGGTTTCGTTTTTTGGTCCCTTTTACGGCGCCTACGTCGTGTGTGCCCTGGATCACGAGAATTACCGCTACGCGCTGGTCTGCGGACCTAACAGGTCCTACCTGTGGCTGCTGGCCAGGACCCCCCGGCTGGAGCCCGCCACCCAGGCCGCGCTCATCGCCCAGGCGGCGGCCCTGGGGTTTGACACCGACCGGCTGATCTTTGTCGACCACGGGCTTTAACCCCTTGCAAACCCGTCCCGTGGACAAAGAACTGAAATTTCTGTTTCTGGAATCTTTTTTTGGCGGCTCCCACCGGGCGTTTGCAACCGGGCTGGTGGCCCATTCGCAGCACCGCATCGATCTCCTGACGCTGCCCGCGCGCTTCTGGCGCTGGCGCATCCGGGGGGCGGCGCTGTACTTTGCCCGCGCGGTTGCCGACCTTGAAAGCTACGACGGGGTGATCATCGGCGGGATGCTCAGCTTGGCGGATTTCAAGGCCCTGGCCGGGGGCGCATGCCCGCCGACCCTGGCCTATTTACACGAAAACCAGCTCACCTATCCCCTGGGCCCCGGTGGGCATATCGACCATCAGCTCGGCCATACCGACATCACCACGGCCCTGGCGGCCGAGCGGCTGCTCTTCAACTCCCGCACCCACCGGGCGGCCTTTCTGGGCAGTCTGCCGGGGTATTTGGCGCGAATGCCGGAATACCGACCGCACTGGATTTTGGCCGAGCTCGCGGCCAAGGCCGATGTGCTCTATCCCGGCTGTGATTTCCCGGCCGAGGTGGAGCCCCTGGCGGCACCGGACCCCAATGGGCCGCCGCTGGTGGTCTGGAATCACCGCTGGGATTATGACAAAAATCCTGGGCCCCTCTTCGCGGCCCTGGACAGCGCATTGGAAAAGGGTGCCGAGTTCCGGCTGGCGCTTCTGGGTGAAAGCCCCCAGCCGCCGCCCGGCGCCTTTGTGCGCGCCAGGGGGCGCTACGGGGAGCGCATCGTGCATTTCGGGTATGCCGCATCCCGGGCGGAATATTTCGGTTGGTTGAAGCAGGGGGCGATCGTGGTCAGCACCGCACGCCAGGAAAACTTCGGCCTGGCGGTGGTCGAGGCCGTCCGCTGCGGGTGCCTCCCGCTCCTGCCGGCGCGGCTTTCCTACCCCGAGATTATCCCCGACGATCTGCATGACGCCGTTTTTTACCGCAGCGACGCGGAGTTGAACGCCATGCTCCTGCGGTGCCTCACGGACTACCCGCGGCAGCAGGGGCTGCGCAGCCGTCTGGCGGCCGCCATGGGCCGCTTTGCCTGGCCGCAGCTGATCGGCCGCTACGACGCGGAACTCGAACGGCTGGCCGCCCGGCGTCGTGGACGGCGCTGAAGCCTGACGGGCGCGGCCGATAAAGAGTTAGTGCCGCATTCCGGCTTGGGGCCAAGCGGCACCGGTGCCGGTTTGATCCGTCCATTTCCGGTTCGGTCCCAAAAAAACTTTGACCACTGCCCCCGAATTCTTTTAAGATTGATCCGGACCAGCGTTTTTTGACCTTCGCGCGGCCGGTCTTCTGGTGGCGTGCGGTATCTGCCGTCGGCTGAAAACGGCCCCGGCCGGCTGCCCGAGACCTTTGAGACCCCTTGTAAACGCTGCCGGAGGAGAAACCATGAAGCCCGTAATCGTCCGCGTCGCCAAAAAGCATCGCCCCCTCAAGCCGGAAACCGTCATGGCGGCCCTCCAAAAGGGGTTTCCGGATTTTGAAATTCTGCCCTTGGACCCCAAGGCCGGCAGCTTTCGCGTCAAGCAGTCCCCCTTTGCCGGCGCCCGGGTGGGACTGGCGGGCCACCAGATCGAAATCAAGGGGGAACTGCCGGGAACCTTGGCACGGGTGCTCAACTTCGCTTCCGTGGGCACCATCGCGGCGGCCACCATGCCCCGCCTGGTGCCGCCGCTTAAGCGCTTCCTGCGGGAACGGTTCGCCTCCTGAGGGCGGCCCGCCCCAAGCGGCGCTGCGAGACCGATAGCCATGACCCTGGAACACCACACGATCACCATGCTGGTGGAAAACGAACCCGGTGTCACCGCGCGGGTGACCGGCCTTTTCGCCGGCCGGGGCTTCAATATCGACACCATCTGCGGCGCCCCCACCGCCAACCCCCAGTTGTCGCGAATCACCATCACGGTCCCGGCCTCGCCCGAACAGCTGGAATTCATCCTCAAACAGCTGCGTCGGCTGATAAACGTCATCAAGGTGCGCGTCATGACCGGCGAGGACGCCGTGCGGCGCGAGATGGCCCTGATCTGCGTGCGCGCCGAACCGCAGAACCGCCCGGAAATCCGCAGCATCGTCGAGTCCTTCCGGGGCCGGATCGTGGATACCGGCACCACCCACTACATCGTCGAGGTGGCCGGCCGGCAGGCCAAGATCGAGGCTTTCATGCGGCTGCTGGCGCCGATGGGGATCAAGAAGGTCACCCGCTCCGGGATTCTCGCGCTTTACCGTGAACCGGGGTGATGCCCGGCGAACCGAATGGCTCGCCGGGGATGCCACTTTCCCAAAAAAACGACGATTTTGAAATACCCGCGTATTCCAAAATCGTCGCAAGCAAACATTCGGCGGCCAAAGGCCCCGAACCGCAGCTTGGCTTACTCGAAAGCCGCGCTCAGGTCATTCATGGCCTCATCCATACCGGCTTTCAGGTCCTCCCAGGCGGCCCCGCTCGCCGCTCCGAGCTCCGCCATCTTGGCGGCGGCTGCCTCCTGCTTTTCGCGCAGGGAGGCGATCTCTTTATCCATGGCCTCCTTGGCTTCCCCGGTCAATCCGGCCGCCTCGGCCTCCATTTCCTTCAGCGACGCCTCGAAGGCATCCATCTGGGCGGACATTTCGGCCATGTAGGCATCCATCTGCTCCTGGGTATATGCGGCTGCGGTTTCAGCCGCCTTCTCGGCTTCCTTGGCAGCCTCCTGGGTCGCCTCCTTGGCTTCTTCGGTGGCCGCCTTGACGTCTTCCTTGGTTACCGGCGCGGCGGCTTTTTCTTCTTCCTTTTTGGCGCCGCAGGCCGCCAGAAAAAACGCGGCCAGCACACACACCAGCACAACAGTCCAACGGTTTTGGTTCATCGCATCCTCCTTTGTTGGGGTTAAACGGTTCTCTCCATTTCAAACGAATTAAAGTCTTATCCCGCCATCAGGAACTGATCGCACTGAAACCGGCCGCAGCCGCCACACCGGCGCGTGCCTGGCGCCATGAAAACGCGGTGGCTGTTTCGGTGGGAAAGAATGTTTTGATCCTGTTTGCGGTCAGTTTTGATGGGCGGGCTTTTTAATTTTTCCGAGTATGTCAAAAAGGCGTTGGTCTGTCAATTGGTCCTTTGCCGCAGCTCTAATCCGCCTGCAAAAGGCGCTTTAACAATCGAACCGGGCAAGCGCCTTGCTTTTTTTACGGCCGCCCCGAATCCCCGATCGCGCCCCCATGGGGACGCCGTTTAACCGAAGACTAGGACAGCTCTCATCCCGCGCTAACATCACATCGCTACCCTTGGGGCGTCCGATGGCAAACAAGCCGGTTGGGATGCTGAAGGGGGGTGGTGCGAAGAGTCTTTGAAAATGTCTGGAAGCTTTTGGTTGCGGTACCACTTGGGAACTTCAATTTGTTCAAGGAGGGGATGAGTGATGAATTTTAGAAAGTATCTGGGATCCATGCTGTTGGCCGTCACGCTGATGTTCTGGGCGGCCACGGCTTGCGCGAATCAACCGAAATACGTCTTTTTCTTCCTCGGCGACGGCATGGCCAGTTCGCAGATCCAGGCCACCGAGGCCTACCTGACGACCATCAACGGCGGATCGGCGATGGCGGCGGCGGATCTCTTAAATCCGAAAAACCGTCTCAACATGAGCA
>JAJDNY010000003.1 GCA_022340425.1 Desulfobacteraceae bacterium
CCAAATTTTCAGCATGTACTGCCCCCACTGCCAGCGGCAAGCCCCGGAGGTCAATCGGCTGTTTGAGATCATCGAAGCGGACCGGCACTTGCGCGGTCGGGTCAAGCTGATCGGGATCGGTGTCGGCAACTCGGAGTTCGAGGTGGGGGTTTTCCGCCAAAGCTTCACCATCCCCTTTCCACTTTTTGCCGATGAGCGCCTGGCCGTTCACCAGCAGCTGGGGTCGGTTCGCACGCCCTATTTTTTCGGTGCCAGAATCGGTGGTGACGGGGCCGCGCGGGTCTTCTACTCCCGTGCGGGGGGGATCGAGGACGGTGGGGCGGGGGAATTTTTGGAGATTCTGTTGGAAAATGCCGGCCTCGGGGAATGACCCACTGGCCACCGCAGGTGGGGGTAAAGGGCCTGCGATTTTTGCGGCCGGCCAGCGCTTTTATCGGCAAAACAACAACGGCGGCCCCGGACTTGGATTTCGGGGCCCGAACAGCGGGAGGTTACCACCATGCGGAGCTTGACCGTTGCGCTGGCAGCCACTTTTCTGCTGCTGGGCGGCAACCACGCCCCGGCGCAGGCCCCCCAGTGGCAGCACGACATGCTCTACGACCCGGGGCCACTCAAGCCCACCGATAGCCATCTCAAGGTGCGGGTCGGCGACCCGGCGCCGGATTTCACCCTGCCCGACCTCGGCGGCCGGGACGTGACCCTCAACGGTTACCGTGGCAAAAAAAACGTGGTGATCTCCTTCGTGCCTGCGGCCTGGACGCCGGTCTGCTCGGATCAATGGCCGGGCTACAACCTGGCCCGGCCGCTTTTCGAAGCACGCGACGCGGTCGTGCTGGGCATCACGGTGGACAACCTGCCCACGCTGCACGCCTGGACCCGCCAGATGGGCACCTTGTGGTTTCCGGTGCTTTCCGATTTCTGGCCCCACGGGGCGGTGGCCGAGCGCTACGGGGTGCTGCGCTCGGACGGGGTTTCCGAGCGGGCCCTCTTCATCGTCGACAAGAAAGGGGTCATCCGCTACATCGCGGTTTCGGACATCAACCGGCGCCCCGACCTGGCGGACTGCATCGCCGAGCTGGACAAACTCCAACCGTGATCCGGTATGCCGACCAAGGGTGCGCCGGTGACGCCTGCGTGCTGGTTTTCGTGCGCGCCCCGCGGCTGGGCCAGGTCAAAACCCGGTTGGCGCGTACCCTGGGAGAGCCGGCGGCCCTTGCGCTCTACCGCGGGTTCGTGGCCGACCTGCTGGACACCCTGCGCCAGTGCGGCCAACCGCTGATCGCCTGCTGCACCCCGGCCGCGGCCTGCGACGCCGTGGCAGCCTGGATGGCGCCCCTGGCCGCTGTCTATCCCCAGACCGGCGCGGACCTCGGGGAGCGCATGGCGGGTGCTTTCGGCCGCGCCTTCGGCGATGGTTTCCGGCGGGTGCTGCTGGTGGGCAGCGACCTGCCGGATCTCCCGGCGGCCGTGTTTGAAACGGCATTTGCGGCCCTGGCGGATCGCCCGGCGGTGATCGGTCCCACCCTGGACGGGGGGTACTATCTCATCGGCTTTCGCCGGGAAAACTTTCTACCGGCGGTCTTTGAATCCGTTCGCTGGGGCACGGCCCGGGTGCTGGCCGAGACTCTCGCTGCTTTCCAGCGCCACGGCCTGGGGGTGCATCAGCTGTCCGTCTGGCGCGACATCGACGATCTGAACGATCTCCTGGCTTTCGCGCGGCGCTCCCAGGCCATGGCGGCCCCGGCCCGGCGCACGCGGGCCCTCGTGGCAGGCCTTGGCCTGGGAGGGCTGAAAGCGCCCCAGCCGCCCTGATGGCGGCCCGCCGGCGCGGGTGCGGCATACGCCGCGCCCAAAATATATTGAATTCGGCTGGGATCTATACTATCCATCTGGCCGAGAGGCCATCAACACCCATTTGCGGACGGATAAATGAAAGGAAGGCAACCTATGGCCACTAAACCCGTCAAGGTTTATTCGCTCAGCACCTGCAGCCACTGCAAGGCCACCAAAAAGTTTCTGGCCGAGTGCACGGTCAAGTACGATTTCGTGGATGTGGACACCCTGGACGGTGAGGAGCGTGCCGCGATCGTGGAGGATGTGAAGAAATTCAACCCCAAGTGTTCGTTTCCGACCATCATCATCGGTGAGAAGGTGATCGTGGGTTACAAGGAAGACGAAATCAAGGAGGCGCTTGGACTGTGATGGATGCCGAAGAACTCTACCAGATGCTCAAAAAGAGCCAGGAACCCAAAGGCTACTACTTCAACAAGGATCTCGAGCGGGTCTTCGATCTGATGGCGGCGCTGCTCTTCAACAAGGAGCGCTACGGCTACATGGGCTGTCCCTGCCGGCTGGTCTCGGGCGACAAGGAAAACGACCGCGACATCATCTGCCCGTGTGTCTACCGCACCCCCGACGTTGAGGAATACGGCAGCTGCTACTGCAACCTCTACGTTTCCAAGGAGTGGAACGAGGAAAAAATTCCCCACGCCTACGTACCCGAAAGACGCCCGCCGGAAAAGATCCTGCTCTAAATCAACCCCACTCCCGGGCGGGGCGGAGGCAGCGCCCCGCCCGGGCCTTTTTCAGCCGAACTCGTCGTAGCTGATCATTTCCGGCTCCACCCCCAGGCTGTCCAGCATCTTTTTGACCGCGCTGAGCATCATCGGCGGGCCGCAGAGATAGTATTCGATTTCCGTCGGGTCTTCGTGCCGGCTGAGGTACATGTCGTACGCCACCTGGTGGATGAAGCCGACCGGGCCCTCCCAATCGTCTTCGGGCTGGGGTTCGGAGAGCGCCACGTGGTAGCTGAAATTGGGGTGCCGACGGGCCAAGTCCTGAAACTCCTCGTCGTAGAACATCTCCTGGCGCGAGCGGGCCCCGTACCAGAAGGTGATCCGGCGCTCGGTGTGCTCGGTTTCCAGCTGGTGGCGGATGTGGCTGCGCATGGGCGCCATGCCGGCGCCGCCGCCGATGAAGCACATCTCGCGCTCGGTGGGGGCGACGAAAAAATCACCGTAGGGGCCGCTGACCGTCACCCGGTCCCCCGGTTTGAGGCTGAAGACGAAGGATGATCCCACACCCGGCGGCGCGTCGCTTCCCGGCGGCGGGGTGGCGATGCGGATGGTGAAGCGCAGCAGTTTTTCGCTGGGCGGGTTGGCCAGGGAATAGGCCCGGTAGCAGGGTTCCTCGGCCCGCGCCTGGAGCTTCAGCAGGCCGAAGCGGTCCCAGGCGGCGCGGTAGCGCTTGTCGATGTTGAACTCCTCAAAGGAGGTTCGGTACTCGGGGATGTCGATCTGGACATAGGCCCCGGCCTCAAAGGGCATCTCCTCGCCGGGATCCAGCCGCAGCTGGAGTTCCTTGATGAAGGTGGCCACGTTTTCGTTGGAAACCACCGTCGCGTTGTACTTGCGGATGTTGAAGATCTCGTCGGGGATCCGGATTTCAAGGTCTTCCTTGACCTTCAGCTGGCAGGCCAGGCGCACGCCCTGCAGCCGCTCCTTGCGACCCACCAACGACAGTTCGGTGGGCAGGATGTCGCCGCCGCCGGCAGTCACCACGCACTTGCAGGTGCCGCAGGTGCCCTGGCCGCCACAGGCCGAGGGAATCAGGATGTCGTTTTCGGTCAGCGCCGAGAGCAGGGTGCGGCCCACCGGGGTGCGGATGCTTTTCTCCTCGTCGTCGTTGATCACGATGCGGCGTTCGCCCTTCTGGGTGACCTTGGCCTCCACCAGCAGCAGAACCCCCACCAGGAAAAAGATCACCCCGCTGAAAACCACCAGGCTGATAAGATAGACCGACATCGATGGGCTCCTAAAGCATAATTCCCGAGAAAATCATGAATGCCATGGCCATCAGGCCGGTCACGATCATGTTGATCCCGAATCCCTGCAAGCCCTCGGGGACATCGGCGTAGCGCAGCTTTTGCAGCAGGGTGGCCATAGCCACGATGGCCAGCATCCAGCCGACACCCGAGCCGAAGCCGTAGACCACGGTTTCGCTGAAGGTGTACTCGCGCTCCACCATGAACAGCGAGGCCCCCAATATGGCGCAGTTGACGGTGATCAGCGGCAGAAAGACCCCCAGGTTGTTATAGAGCGCCGGGGAAAAGCGGTCGATGACCATCTCCACCACCTGGACCATGCCGGCGATGACAGCGATGAAGAGCACCAGCCGCAGGAAGCTCAGGTTGACCTCCGGCAGGCCCGCCCAGGCCAGCGCCCCGGGGGCCAGCAGAAAGTGGTAGACCAGCCAGTTGGCCGGTGCGGTGATGGTCAAAACGAAGATCACCGCTATCCCCAGGCCGGTGGCGGTCCGCAGGTTCTTGGAGACCGCCAGAAACGAGCACATCCCCAAAAAATAGGCCAGCAGGATGTTGCCCACAAAAACCGAGTTCAACAGGATGCTGATCAGGTTCTCGGTGTTTTCCATCGCGGTTTTCCCCGTCAGTTCTTCAAAAGGGTGTGCTCCAGCCAGACGAAAAGCCCGATGGCGATGAAGGCGCCCGGCGCCAGAACCATCAGCCCCATGTTCTCATACCCCGCGCTGTAAAAAACCTCGGGAACGACCTGGAACCCCAGGAGTTTGCCGGAGCCCAGGAGCTCGCGGACGAACGCCACCCCGATTAAAATCGAGCTGTAGCCGATCCCGTTGGCGATCCCGTCCACGAAGGAGTCGTAGGGGCCGTGGGACATGGCGTAGGTCTCCGCCCGCCCCATGACGATGCAGTTGGTGATGATCAGCCCCACGAAGACCGAGAGCTGCTTGCTGATGTCGTAGAGAAAGGCCTTGAGCAGCTCGTCGGCCAGAATCACCAGGGTCGCGATGATGGCCACTTCGGCGATGATCCGGATGTTGCGCGGGATGAGATCGCGCAGGAGCGCGATGATCAGGTTGGAGAAGGCCACCACCATTGTCAGCGCCAGCCCCATGACGATGGCGGTCTGGAGCTGGACGGTGACCGCCAGCGCCGAGCAGATCCCGAGAATCTGCTTGGAGATCGGGTTGCTCTGCCAGAGGGCCGCGGAAATCGCCTTGTAGGTCGTGCTGCGGCTGAGCTTCATGGGGCTGCCTCAGGAATTGCCGTCGGGGACGGACTGGATCTGGTTGTTGCGGAACTTGATCGAGACCGGCTCGTACTTGTGGAGGATCTCCCGCAGGCCGGCGCTCAGGTACTGGCCGGTAAGGGTAGCGCCGCTGATGCCGTCCACGTAATAGGGCCGCTGGGGTTCGGGGACCCGGGCCTCGACGTCGCCCTTGGCGATCTGCACGGAAACGAAATTGCCGTCCCGGTCCACGATGCGCTTGCCGACGAAGTTTTTCTGGAACCACCTCTTTTCGATCTCACCGCCCAGCCCCGGGGTTTCGGAGTGCTGGTAGACGGTGAAGCCGGAAATGGTCGAGCCGTCGCTCTCGATGGCCAGGTAGCCGAGAATCCGGCCCCACAGCCCGCGGCTGTCGATGGGCACGATATAGGCGCGGATGGCGCCCTCCCGGGTGTAGAGGTAGATCGGGTAATCTTGCTGACCGCGGTCGCCTTCGGCCACGATCTCACCCTCCGGGGTGACCCAGACCGCCTCGATGAACTCGTCGTAGAGTTTTTCCACCGCGGCCCGGTCCTGGCGTTCCTCCGGGTCGATCAGGGCGACCGACTTCAGGATATTGCGGTGCTTGTCGTGCAGCATGTTCTGCTGCTGCAGGGCCTGCAGGCCCGTGGCGGCGGCGGTCAGCACGATGCTGCAGACCAGACACAGGACGGCAGCGAACAGCAGCGATCTGGCTTGGCTAGACATTCGGCACCCTTCTCCTGATGCGGGCCCGCACGGCCAGGTGGTCCATCAGGGGCGCAAATACGTTCATGAAAAGAATCGCCAGCATGATCCCTTCGGGAAAGGCCGGGTTGAAGACCCGGATCAGGACCGTCAGGGCGCCGATCAGAAACCCGTAGACCCAGCGGGCGCTGTTCATGTCGGGGGCTGAGACCGGGTCGGTGGCCATGTAGGCGATGCCGAAGGCGCTGCCGCCGATCAGGAGATGAAAGACCGGGTTGAGGTGCAGGTAGGCCTGGGAGCCTTCCCCGGCCGCGAGGTTGAGCAGCAGGCCGGCGGCCAGGATGCCGAGCACCCCGCCCAGGATGATGCGGTAACTGGCGATTCCGATCACCATCAGAAAGACCGCCCCCAACAGGCAGAGGAAGGTCGAGGAGGCGCCGATGCTGTCCGGGTAGAGGCCCCAGAAGAGACGGGAGGCGTCGAAGCCGGCTCGGGCCAGGGCATCCTCCACCCGTCCGCCGCTGGTGGCCGCGGCGAGGGCCAGCGGGGTGGCGCCGCTGACGGCATCGGCGGCCGCCTCCGGGGCGCCGACCAGGACCGTCCAGACGGCGTCTCCGGAACTCTGGGCCGGGTAGGCGAAGTAGAGAAAGGCCCGTCCCGTCAGCGCCGGGTTGAGGAAGTTGCGGCCGGTGCCGCCGAAGATCTCTTTTCCGATCACGATCCCGAAGGAAATCCCCAGCGCCGCCTGCCACAGCGGCGTGGTGGGCGGCAGGGTGAGGGGAAAGAGCATGCACGAGACGAAAAGCCCCTCGCTGATCTCGTGCTTGCGGACGACGGCGAACAGCACCTCCCAGAAGAAGCCGACGGCGTAGGTGACCAGCACCAGCGGCATGACGATCCACAAGCCCCGAAAGGTCACCGCCAGGGGTTTCAGCGACAGCCCGGAGGCCAGGTGGCTCTGGTAGCCGGCGTTGTAAATCCCGAAAAAGAGGTGCGGCAGCAGGGCGATGATCACCAGGGTCATGAAGCGCTTGACGTCCAGGCTGTCGCGCACCTGGGGACCGGCTGCGGTGACGGTGGCGGGGCCGAAAAAGATCGTTTCGATGGCCTCGAAAAACGGGTAGTAGCGGGCATACTTGCCGCCCTTTGAAAACTTCGGGCGCCGGGCGTCGAAAAACTCTTTGACGATTCTCATGGTCTCCTGCGGCCCTCCGTCAGCCCTGGTCCCGATAGTAGGACGCCTTAGCGCGTTTCAGGGTCTTCAGCAGTTCGATTTTTGACGGGCAAACGTAGCTGCACAGCCCGCACTCGACGCAGTCCAGCAGTCCGTGGGCCAGGTACTCCTCGACCTCCTCCGCCAGGATGCTCTTGTAGGTAAGCTGGGGCAGGATCTCCACTGGACAGACATCCGGGCAGTAGTTGCAGGCGATGCAGGCCCGCAGCCCGCCGTTGCGGTTGCAGTCCATGGTGAGATCGGCGGGGTTGACGGCCGACAGAAAGGCCCGTGAGTAGCTCGGGCGCTTGAAGCCCGGCCGCACGAAGCCCAGGAATGCGCCGCTCTCGTGGCCTTCGGGCAGCAGGTGGAGCGCCTTTTCCAAAAACCCCAGGTAGCCCTCGGCGGTTGCGGCATGGCCGGTCAGAATCCCGCCGTTCACAAAGCGGGTATCCCCCGCCCGGGTGCGTCCCGCGGCCAGATCGGCCAGGGGGACCCCCAGGCGGGTCCGAAAATGCTGTGGCGACTCGGCCCGGCTGCCCGCCAGGACGACGGTCCGGGCGGTGGGGTAGCGGCCGGTCTGGAGCAGTTCGGCCATAAGCAGCAGGTCCTGGGCGTCGATGTACCAGCTGCGGTTGACGGTCGGCTCCGTGCGGGTCTGGTACACCAGGACCCCCGGGTCGTGGGCCGGGTAATTGCCGGCGTAGGTGTGGGTGAGGACATCGGCGAAGGTTTTGAGAATCTCGGTGTCGGCGGCCGGGGCAGCGACAAACACCCGCCCCTCGGCCAGCCGGTCCAGCACCGCCAGGCCAAAGCGCAGGCGCGCTTCGTTCCCCTGCAGGTAGACGGCGGGCTGCGGCTGAAAGGGCTCGGTGCTGCCGACCTGGACGTAGACGGCCGGCGGCAGTTCATCCGGTCGGGGCATGTCGCG
>JAJDNY010000004.1 GCA_022340425.1 Desulfobacteraceae bacterium
GAAGGAGACCATTATGTATGCATTGGCGGTAAACGGGAGCCCGCGCAAGGAAGGAAACACCGAACTGCTTCTGAGGGAAGTCCTCACCGAACTGAAAAATGCCCGCTGGGAAACGGAACTGGTAAAGGTTGGCGGAACGTCCATTCGCGGTTGCATTGCCTGTCAGAAGTGCTTTGAAAACAAGGACAACGAATGCTCCGTCAAGAAGGACAAATTCAACGATGTCTTTTCTAAGATGCTCAAGGCCGATGCCATGATTTTGGGCTCGCCAACCTATTTCGCGGCTGTATCGGCTGATTTGAAAGCCCTGATCGAACGGGCGGGTTATGTGGCCTATGCCAACGATCACGCTTTTTCCGGAAAAATAGGGGCGGCGGTGGTGGCGGTCCGGCGCGGCGGCGCCACCCATGTGTACGACACCATCAACCACATGTTCCAGATGTCCAGGATGATCATCCCCGGCTCGACTTACTGGAATATGGGTTTTGGCCTGGGCAAGGGTGAGGTTCTGAAAGACGACGAGGGGTTGACCAACATGCGCCATTTGGCGAAATGCATCGATTGGCTTGGCAAGGCCATTGTGCCCCATATGGGCAACTACCCACGGTCTTGACGGTTCCGCAAAAATTCCAATTTCTGCGTTGCGCTGCATCTCGAGGTCGCTGCGGCGGCATAGAGATGCACGCCTCACTCCTCGAGATTTGCACGCCTTGAAATTGAACTCTTAAGCAACTCAACCGTCAATCCCCGCAGATAGGACGTTTTTTTAAGAGGACACCCGGATTTAGACCGCCTGGTGAAGCAGGTGTTTTATGTCCCGTCGTCCCGGGCCGAGCATCGCAGCAGCCGGCGATAAAAGCCCTGTGGCTGTCTGAGCGCAAGCGAGTTCCACAGGGCCCGCCGGCTAGGAGAAGCGCAGGGCAGCCCGCAGGGCCCCGGGACGCGGGCGGCTTCTTTTGGTTCCTTTTCTTGTCCGCACAAGAAAAGGAACACAGACCAATGGGAGTTGTAAATCCCGGTCTATTGCCGGGATGCCCGGCAAAGTTCCTTTCCGACAAACACCGCACGGTCGGGGTGAAATGTTTTTTACGATAAAGTCTGATTTTTGACTTACCGCTTTCTCAAAATTGACAGCAAGCGCAATTCGTTGTTGAATGTATCTAAATTAAGATCTATATTCGGTACTAAAAACAAACCCGAATTGATCCAAAGGTGCCAAAATGAAACCCCTGAGTGTTTCCAGGAATATCGTTTCACTGTCGGAATTTAAAGCCAAAGCTTCTCAAATACTCCACGACGTACAGAGCTCGCATCATCCACTGGTCATCACCCAAAACGGCAAAGCAGCCGCCGTCCTGATTTCACCAGCCGATTTCGATTTCCTCACGGAAAAGGCCCGTTTCATCAGCGCCGTCCAAAAGGGCTTGGCGGATGTTGAAAATGACCGGATCGTGCCGGATGAAAATCTGGACTTGGAGATATGAAGCTATTTTGGACCGAAACAGCCCAACGGGACCTTCAGAAAATCCGAAGGTATATTGCCGCCGACAATCCGACCGCAGCCAAACGATGGGTCGAAAAATTGAGGAATCGCGCGGTGCAGGCCCTCACGGCGCCGCTGAGCGGCCGCAAGGTGCCAGAATTTTTGCGGGACGACATCCGAGAGCTGATCGAGGGGAACTACCGCATCGTATATCAGGTGTTTTCAGATCGTCTGGTGATCCTGACCGTTTTTGAAGGGCACGCGTTTTCCCAATAGAGCGTTTGGAGGATTCCGGCGTCGATTGATCCGTCCGCCGCCTGCTAACGGCCGCTGGGGCTCCGCTCAGTGCGCCTCGGTCCAGTTCCCGCCGTGGCTGATGTTCACCTTGAGGGGCACGCTCAAGTCCCAGACCCCTTCCATTTCCGCCTGCACCACCGCCGTGAGCGTGTCCATTTCCTCGGGGGGCACCTCGAAGACGATTTCGTCGTGGACCGAGAGCAGCATGGCGCTCTTGAGCTTGCGCCCCGCCAGGGCGGCGTCCACCCGGATCATGGCCAGCTTGATGAGGTCCGCGGCGGTCCCCTGGATGGGCGTGTTGATGGCCATCCGCTCTGCAAACCCGCGGACCACCTGATTCTTGCTGTGAATTTCGGGCAGCAGGCGGATCCGGCCGAGCAGCGTACTGGTCCTGCCGCTGACGGCGGCCTCGGCGATGGTCCGGTCGATGTAGGCCTTGACCCCGCTGTAGCGCGCGAAGTAGTGCTCGATGTAGGTCTTGGCCATTTTCTGGCTGATGTTGAGCTCCTTGGCCAGGCTGAAGGGGCTCATGCCGTAGATGATCCCGAAATTGATCACCTTGGCCTGGCGGCGCAGATCCGGGGTGATGAAATTGGGCAGGACCTCGAAAACCTCGGTGGCGGTGCGGGTGTGGATGTCCTCGCCTTCGCTGAAGGCCTTGATCAAAATCTCGTCCTGCGAGACATGGGCCAGTATGCGCAGCTCGATCTGAGAGTAATCCGCCGAGACCAGCTGCCAGCCGGCGCGGGGGATGAAGGCGCTGCGGATCTCGCGGCCCTCCTCGGTGCGGATGGGGATGTTCTGGAGGTTGGGGTCCGAGCTGCTCAAGCGGCCGGTGGCCGCCACGGTTTGGTTGAAGGAGGTGTGAATCCGACCGGTTTCCCGGTTGACCAGCTCCAGCAGGGAATCGGTGTAGGTGGATTTGAGCTTGGCCAGGGTGCGGTGCTTGAGGATCAGGGCGGGCAGCTCGTGGTGGAGCGCAAGCGCGGTCAAAACCTCCACGTCGGTGGAGTAACCCGTTTTCTTCTTGGTTTTTTTCTGGGTCGGCAGCTTGAGCTTATCGAACAGGATCACCCCCAGCTGCTGGGAGGACTTGATGTTGAAGGTTTCGCCGGCCTGGGCGTAGATCTCCCGCTCCAGCAGCTCAAGCTGGTGTTCGAAGTCTTTGGAGAGCGCCCGCAGGCGTGCCTCGTCCACGCGGATGCCGGCCATCTCCATTTTGACCAGGACCGCCACCAGCGGCATCTCCACCGTTTCGAAAAGCTCGGTCAGCCCGATTTCCGCCAGCTGCGGCTGCAAAACCCCGCAGGCCTGCAGGGTGACATCGGCGTCCTCGCTGGCATAGACCGCCGCCTGGTCCAGGGGCACCTGGGAGAAATTGATGGCGTTTTTGCCCGTGCCGGTCACCTCCGCGTAGGAAACGGTCTTGTAGTCGAGAAAGTCCAGGGCGATCTGGTCCAGGCTGTGGGCCCGCTTGGAGGGGTTGATGAGGTAGGAGGCCAGCATGGTGTCAAACACCACCCCGGCCAGCCGCACCCCATGGCGCGCCAGGACCATCCAGTCGTACTTGATGTTCTGCCCGACCTTGGGCACGGCCGGGTTCTCCAGCAGCGGCTTGAGCCGCGCGAGGACCGTTTTCAGGGCAAGCTGGGGGGGTACGCCGGGGTAGTCGTGGCCGCAGGGGATATAGAAGCCCTGGTCGGGCTGAACGGCAAACGAAAGACCCACCAGACGCGCCTGCATCGGGTACTGGGAGGTGGTTTCGGTGTCCAGCGCCACCCGCTCGGCTTTTTCCAGGCGGGCCACCAGCGAGTCCAGGGCCTCATCGTCGAGAACCAGGCGGTAGTCCTTGCGCGAATGGTCCGCCCCCTGGGGGTAGTCCTTCTGCAGCTGGCGAAATTCCAGCTCCTTGAAAAGCCCGGCCAGGGCGGCGTTGTCCGGCCCCCGGAGGCGATATTCCTGCGGATCGAAGGCCAGCGGGGCGCGGGTCTCGATGGTGGCCAGCTCCCGGCTCAAAAAGGCCTGCTCGCGGTATTGGGACAGTTTCTCCTGCTGCTTCTTGGCGCTCAGCTTGCCCAGGTCGGCATAAAGGGCCTCCAGGCTGCCGAAAGATTGGATCAGGTTCTGGGCGGTCTTGGGCCCGATTCCCGGCACCCCGGGGATGTTGTCGCTGCTGTCGCCCGCAAGGCCCATGACATCCACCACCTGCCCGGGGTCGATGCCCATAGCCGCGCGCACGGCGGCGCGATCGACGGTTTTCTCCTTCATGGGGTCCCAGATTACCGCCGTGTCGGTCACCAGCTGCATGAAATCCTTGTCGCCGGTCACCATGACGACGAAGAAGCCCTCCTCCTGGGCCTGACGGGCCAAGGTGCCGATCAGATCGTCGGCCTCAAAGCCCGCCATCTCCACCAGCGGCAGGTTGAAACCGCGGGTGACGCGCTTGATCAGCGGAATCTGGACGGCCATCTCCTCGGCCATGGGGGGCCGGTTGGCCTTGTAGGCTTCGTAGCGTTCATGGCGGAAGGTGGGCCCCTTGGCGTCGAAGAGCATCGCGGCGTATTCGGGCCGGCGCTCGGCCATGAGCTTGATCAGCATGCGCGTAAAGCCGAAAACGGCGTTGGTGGGCAGCCCCTTGGAGTTGGTCAGACCGCGGATGGCATGGTAGGCGCGGTGGATGTAGGCGGTGCCGTCGATCAGGTAGAGGGACGGGGCGCCGTTGCGGGGCGCAACGGCCGGGTCTGACGTTGAGGTCATAGGGGTCCTCGTGGGTGTGGGGTCAGAGCGGCGCCCCCGCGGCCGGGAAGCGGGCGACCGTCGCAGGTCCGCCGCGTTGGGGGCGTTGACAGGCGGCGGGGACTTGGGCTAAAAAGGCGTCCGGCAGCAATCGGTGAGGGTTTCATACCCCGGCCCACTGCAGCACAATCGGTTCTTTGCGGACCACTTTAAAAAGGTAATCCAGTCCATGTCGGTCCCCAGCCATAACACGCCCACCGCCAAACGACAAGACGGCCGCGAGGGCCGCCTGGTGACCGACGACGGGGACATCCGGCGCCTGCTAAAGGCCACCGCCACCATCGCGGTGCTGGGACTCAGCCCCAAGCCGGAGCGCGACTCGCACCGCATCGCGGTCTACCTTCAGCGGCAGGGATACCGCATCATCCCCGTGCGCGCCGCGCAGCGGGAAATTCTGGGGGAAAAAGCCTACGGCTCGCTGGGGGAGATTCCCGAGCGGGTCGACCTGGTGAATGCCTTCGTCAATCCGGTCCGCATCCTGCCCCATGCCCGCGACGCGCTCGCCCTGTCGCCCCGTGCCTTCTGGATGCAGACCGGCATCGAAAACCGGGAGGCCGCCGAACTCTTGCGGCAGGCGGGCATCGACGTGGTCATGGACCGCTGCATCAGAATCGCCCATGCCTTCCTCTGCATATAAGCCGCGGCCTCCGCGCCGCACCCGCCGTCAACGCAACCCGGTGTGCCACTGCTGCGCAAAGCAGGTGCCCTTCTGCTGGACCTGCCGCTGCGGCTTTGCCATCTGCCAGGAGTGCATGCTGGAGAATTTCTGGGGGCTTTCCTGCAACGGCATCACCTGGCAGTGCCCGGACTGCGGCCAGCAAAACGGTTTGGGCAACCAGTAGCAGGCCGCCGGCGGACAGCAGCGCCGTTTCGGCGTCTCAATTCGATCAACCCGAAAGAAGAAAACATGCAGCCTGAGCCATCATCCCAACGGCCCTTCGACTTCTGGCAGGACCACTCGTGCAATTTTCTGGAAATGGCCTTTCGCCACGACCGCCGCGAAAGGCTTCACAACCCGGACGGCTACGGCAAACGCACCGGCGAGTGCGGCGACACGGTGGAGATCTTCCTGATGGTCCGCGAAGGCCGCATCCAGACCGCGGCCTTCGACACCAACGGCTGCCTGCACACCACCGCCTGCGCCAACACGGTGGTCGAGATGGCCGCCGGCCGCCCGCCTGAAACGGCCTGGGAGATCACCCCCGAGGCGGTTGGCGCGTTTCTCGAGACCCTGCCGCGCGACCATTTTCATTGCGCCGAACTGGCCGTGGGGGCCCTCTACCTGGCCCTGGCAAGCCTCAAAAACGCCCCCGCCCGGGCGGGCGCCGCACCCAGCGCAATCAGGAACGCGGCGTGTCCCGAGTAAACCCGTAGAGCGCGGCCACCCCCAGCAGGCAGGCGCCGCAGAGGACGAGTGCCGCCTTGAAGGCCGCCGGCCCCAGAGCGGCTTCGGGGTAAAGGGCCTGCATCAGCCCGCCCATTCCCTGCAGGAAGGCGGCCGCCCCGATCATGGTGAAGAAATTGATCCCGGTCATGGCGGTCCCCGCCATCTCGATGGGCATCAGCTCCTTGATGTGGGTGTACATGATCCCGCCGGCGCTGGCGAAAAAGCCGAAGCCGAAAAAAAGCGCCGCCAGCAGCCCGGACCCGGCAGCGGCCGGGATGACCGCCAGGGCGCCGATGTCCGCCGCCAGGCAGGCCAGGCCGGTGATGATCACCCCTTTGCGGGTTCTGAAAACCGTGTCCGAAAGCCGCCCCCAGAGCGGTCCGCCGAGGATCATGCCGATGTTCAAGAGAAATATGAGGTTGCCCGCCACCAGGGCCGAACGCCCCATGACGGTCATCAGAAAAGGCCCCGCCCAGAGGGTCTGGACCGCGGCAAAAATCCCGTAGCGGCTGAAGGTGCCCAGGGAGATGATCCAGAAGTCGCGGTTTCGCAAAAGCCGGCCGAGGTCGGAGAAAAAGCCCGGGCCGGCGGCGGGCGGCGGGAGAGCGGCCGGGGCCGCCGGGGAAGTTTGCGGCCGGTCGCGCACCACCACGAAAAAGGCCACGGCCAGGGCCAGGTTGAGACCGGCGAAGAGCGAAAACGTCCAACGCCAGCCGACCCAGCCCACCAGGAGCGCGAGCGGGGTGGTGGCGGTGAGATTGCCGATCGTCCCGATGGAAACCACCAGCGCCGAGAGGGTCGCGAACTGCAGCGGGCTGAACCAGAGGGTCAACAGCTTGAAGGCCCCCATCAGGTTGCAGGCCATCCCGATGCCCAGCAGCACCCGGCCTGTCGCCAGGGCTGCAAGGCTATCCCCCCAGGCGAAGACCAGCGCCCCGGCCACGGCCACCACCGAGAGGGCGGTCATGGTGCGGCGCGGCCCGATGCGGTCCAGGAATATGCCGATGGGTATCTGGGTCAGGGCGAAGGCGTAGAAAAAAGCGGCCGACATCAGGCTCAGCCCGCGGGGATCCAGGCCCACATCGGCCATCAGGCGAGGGCTGATGACCGCGATGGAGGCCCGGTAAAACTGCGAAAATACGAAAAGCGCCGAGGCGATCAGGAAGATCGCCCAGCGGCGGGATGACCCCATGGGCAGCTTCTCCGGTCAAGGCGAATTGCCGCGCGGCCGGGCGCCGGCACTGCGCCCAGGCCGCCCGGGTGGCCATCCCTAACAACCGCACCACCGAAAGTCAAACGCCCGCCCGGCGGCCGACCAGCCCGCTAAGAGGCCAGCCGCCGGGCTTGGTTCCCGCCGCTACCGAGCCGAGACGATGAAGGTCCTGCTGATCTACCCCTACTGCCTGGAAGAGCGCCTCCATCAGGAGGACGTTTACGTGGCGCCCATCGGGCTTTACTATATCGGCGCCCTGCTGAAGGCCAAGGGCCACGCGGTGGAGATTCTCAACCTGCAGGGGCTGAAAGATGCCCCGGAGCGGATCCGCGCCCTGCTGGCCGACGAGCAGCCGGATGTGATCGGCTTTTCGATCCTAAACGCCAACCGCTGGGGCGGCATCGAGGTCGCGCGCCTCGCCAAGGCCCTCAACCCGGCCGTGGTCACGGTTTTCGGCGGGGTAACACCCACCTTTCTGTGGCGCCATTTCCTGACCCATTTCCCGGAAATCGATTACGTCGTGGTCGGCGAGGGCGAGTTTCCCCTGCTGCACCTGGTGCAGGCCCTTGAGAAGGCGCCGGCCCCGGATCCGGCGGCGATCCAGGGCCTGGCCTGGCGCGACGGCAGAGGCCCGGTCTGCAACCCGGCGCCCAAACCGATTCGCAACCTGGACGTCCTGCCCCAGCCGGCCCGCTATTTCCGGTTTCAGCACGTGGCGCTGACCCGCGGCTGCCCCGGCAACTGCACCTTCTGCGGCTCGCCGCTCTTCTGGGGGCCTCGGGTGCGGTTTCACTCCAGCGGCTATTTCGTCGACCAGTTGGAACTGCTCTACCGCCAAGGGGTGACGTTCTTCTACGTCTCCGACGACACCTTCATGGTCAGCGCCAAGCGCGTCATCGCCATCTGCCGGGAAATCATCCGGCGCCGGCTGCCCATCAGCTGGGCGGCCATCTCGCGGGTCGACCTGGTGCAGCCCGAGGTGCTGGCCTGGATGCGGCGGGCCGGCTGCACCCAGATCAGCTACGGAGTGGAAAGCGGGTCGGCGGCCATCCGCCAGAGCCTCAACAAACCGCTGGAAACAGAGCAGATCAAACGCGCCTTCGACCTCACCGTGCGCCACGGCCTCTTCAGCCGGGCCTACTTCATCTACGGCTGCCCCGGCGAAAGCGACCACACCATCGCCGAGACCCTGGCGTTGATCGCCGCCATCAAGCCGCTGAGCGTCATCTTCTACGTGCTCGACGTTTTTCCCGGCACGGCCTTGTACGCCGATTTCTGCCGCCGCTTCGGCCTGGACGACGACATCTGGCTGAACCGCATCGAGGACATCATCTACTGCGAGTACGACCCGGCGCTGACGCCCGAGCAGGTGAAACGCTGGGGCCGGCAGCTGCGGGAGGGGTTTTACCGCCTCCTGCCGGATATCGTGGCAAACATCCGGCTGCTGGAAGACCCCGATTTCGCCCCCCTGCACGCCGATTTTCTGTCGCGCCTGGCCATGACCTTCAGCCACGGCGACTACGCCCGGATCGGGGCCATTGCCGATCGCGGCGGCCTTGCGGCCCGGCTCTACGATCGCGCCCTGGCCTATCACCCCGACCCGCGGGCCTTTCTGGGACGTGCGATCCTTTACCAGCAGGCCGGGGCCTTTGACCAGGCTGCCGCCCTGCTGGAGCAGGCGCTTTCACACTTTCCCCAAAACGAGGCGCTCAACATCTGCCTGGGAATCAACTTCGTCAACCGCAACCGGCCGCAGGAAGCGATCGCGGTCCTGCGCAAATATCCGGACGCACCCCAGGCGGCCGCCGCGCTTGCCGCCTGCTACACGGCCTTGGGCAACAGGGCCGCGGCGGACCGCTTCGCCCGCCGCCACCGGGATTTGACCGGCGGGGGCGATTGAGCGGCACCAGAGGCGGAGCGAATCCCCCCGGCCGCACCCTTAACCCGTTGAAAGTTTTTCAAAAGGGTAAAATTTAACTTGTCATCTTACCCCTTTATCCTTGACAGCCCAGATGAACTTGATTATAGAATTTGCCTTAATTTGGCACCTCGGCCAGGGGCCGGCCAGACCGGTTTGTCGTTTATTCCCGGTTTCACCTGGAGGCCCACCCCCGGTAACAAAATTCATTTCCTGGAGCAATTTTGAGTCAAAAAAACCTGGCGCTTTTTCTGGAGAAAAGAAAATCCGCGGTCGTCTCCAAATGGTTTGACGAGGTGGCGGCATCCTATGCCCCCGACGCCGGCCAATTTCTCAAGAAACAGCAGGACCCCTTCAGCAACCCGGTGGGCATGAGTTTTCGCGACGGGTTGAGCGGGCTTTTCGACCAGGTTGTCCACGGCATCGACCGCGAAGGCGCGCTGCCTTTTCTCGACCCGCTGATCCGCATCCGGGCGGTCCAGGCCTTCACGCCATCCCAGGCAATTGCTTTCATCTTTTCGCTCAAAACAGTACTCCGTCGCAATTTCGGCAAGGAAATTTACGCCCAACAACTGCAGGAGGCGCTGGTTGAGCTCGAAAGCCGCATCGACACGCTCGGCTTTCTGGCCTTTGACCTCTTCATGGAGTGCCGCGAGAAGATCTACCAGCTGAAGGCCAATACCGAGCGCAACACCATATACCGTGCATTCGCAAGAGCGGGCTTGATCAAAGAGGACCCGGAAAATTAACCCGGTTCCCGGGGATGTTAACGTTTAATTTTTCAGGAGGCTCACGGTACGGCAGAGGATATCCGGCGTTTGCGCCGCGGCGGCCCGGCCATGAAATCACGGGTGCCGGCGCGGTTCCGGCCAGGACCCGTGGGGGGACAGACGCGCGGGCACGCCCACTGCTTTATCGGGGGCAAGGCAGAGAGGTTACGCTAAATGAATGTGAACTATCTATTTTCTCTCGTAGCAGTCCTTCTGCTGTTCGCACTGGCCTATCTGGGCGTCAAGGTCCCGGGAGGCCAGCTGCTCTTCGGCATCATCATCCCCTACGTGGCTTTCATCGCGTTTCTGGCCGGTTTTTTCAACCGGGTGATGGGCTGGGGCCGCTCGGCCGTTCCGTTCCGGATTCCGACCACCTGCGGCCAGCAGATGTCGCTGCCCTGGATCAAGCAGAACAAGATCGACAACCCCACCACCACCTGGGGCGTGATCGCCCGGATGTTTTTTGAAATCGTCACGTTCCGTTCGCTTTTCCGCAACACCCGGGCGGCCAAAAAGGACGGCGACCGGCTGCAGTACAAACTGGAAATCTTCCTGTGGATCGGTGCGCTCGCCTTTCACTACACCTTCCTGACGGTCCTGATCCGCCACCTGCGCTTTTTCACCGAGCCTGTGCCGGGTTTTGTCCAAATGATCGAACGCGTGGACGCCTTCTTCCAGTTCGGGCTGCCGGTGGTCTATCTCTCGGGCATCGTCCTGCTGGCCGCGGTCCTCTACCTCTTTCTACGGCGCATTTTCATTCCCAACGTCAAGTACATTTCGCTGGCCTCGGACTACTTTCCGCTGTTTCTGATCGGCGGGATCGCCCTCACCGGCATCATGATGCGCTACTTCACCAAGGTGGACATCACGGCCGCCAAGGAGCTTACCATGGGCCTGGTGACCTTCCACCCCACGATTCCCGAAGGCGTCGGCAGCATCTTTTATGTCCATCTGTTCTTCGTCAGCGTTCTTCTGGCATACTTTCCCTTCAGCAAGCTGATGCACCTGGGCGGCGTTTTTCTCAGCCCGACCCGCAACCTGCCCACCGATACGCGCGCCCGACGGCATGTCAACCCGTGGAACTACCCGGTCAAAGTTCATACCTACGAGGCCTATGAAGACGAATTCCGTGAGAAAATGATCGAGGCCGGTCTGCCGGTGGACAAACAGCCGGAACCCCAGGCGCCAGAGGAAAAGGAGTAAGTAATGAGTGATCTTCCGAAATCAGACGAATATTTCAGCCAGATCGACCACAAGCCGCCCAAGCTGACCGGCTGGATGGACACCCCGATCAACATCCGCAAAGGCATGTACTGCTATGCGTCCAACCCCAAAAGCGTCGAGACCCTGGGGCTGCCCTACGCCCGGCCCTGGAACCCGCTGGAGGACGACTGGCAGCTGCCCGAAAACTGGCAGCAGATAATCCACGAGGGCCTCAAGGAGCGCCTGGAGCGCTTCCGCAGCTTCAAGATCTTCATGGACATTTGCGTCCGCTGCGGGGCCTGCGCCGATAAATGCCACTTCTTCCTGGGCACCGGGGACCCCAAGAACATGCCGGTCCTGCGGGCCGAGCTGCTGCGCTCGGTCTACCGCAACGATTTCACCGCCGCCGGCAAAATTCTCGCCAAGGCGGGCTTCGGCAAGCAGATCGGCGCCCGCCCGATGACCCTGGATGTCCTCAAGGAGTGGTGGTACTATTTCTTCCAGTGCACCGAGTGCCGCCGTTGCTCGGTTTTCTGCCCCTACGGCATCGACACCGCCGAAATCACCATCATCGGCCGCGAGCTGCTCAACCTGCTGGGACTGAACATCGACTGGATCGCCACCCCGGTGGCCAACTGTTACCGCACCGGCAACCACCTCGGCATCCAGCCGCATGCCTTCAAGGACATGCTGGAGTTCTTCGTGGACGACATCGAGGAGATAACCGGTGTGCGGGTGGATCCCCAATTCAACAAGAAAGGCGCCGACATCCTGTTCATCACCCCGTCGGGGGACGTCTTCGCCGACCCGGGCACCTACACCTGCATGGGGTACATGATTCTCTTCCACTTCCTGAAGGAGAAATACGGGTTCGACGTCACCTGGAGCACCTACGCCTCGGAGGGCGGCAACTTCGGCTTCTTCACCTCCCACGAAACCATGAAGCGCCTCAACGCCAAGATGTACCTGGAGGCCAAGCGCCTGGGGGTCAAGTGGATTCTCGGCGGCGAGTGCGGGCACATGTGGCGCGTGATCAACCAGTACATGGACACCATGAACGGGCCGGCCGACTTCCTCGAGGAGCCCGTCTCGCCGATCACCGGCACCAAGTTCGAAAATGCCAAGTCCACCAAGATGGTTCACATCGCGGAGTTCACCGCCGACCTCATCAAACACGGCAAACTGGATCTGGACGTCCGGCGCAACGACCACCTCAAGGTCACCTTCCACGACTCCTGCAACCCCGCCCGCGGCATGGGGCTGCTGGATGAACCGCGCTACGTCATCAAAAACGTCTGCAACCATTTCTACGAAATGCCGGCCAACACCATCCGCGAGCAGACCTTCTGCTGCGGCAGCGGCGCGGGCTTGAACGCCGGCGAGGACATGGAACTGCGCATGGCCGGCGGCCTGCCGCGGGCCAATGCGGTCAAGCACGTCCACAAAAAGCACGGGGTCAACATGCTGGCCTGCGTTTGCGCCATCGACCGCGCGGTCCTGCCGGCCCTGATGGAGTATTGGGTGCCGGAAGTCGATGTCACCGGCCTGCATGAGCTGGTCGCCAACGCCTTGATTCTGCCGGGAGAAAATGACCGAGAGACAGACCTGCGCGGCGAACCGCTGCCGGGAACGGAGGATGACACGAATGAATGACAAAAAGTATATCATCGCCGGATTAGCGATATTCGTGGTGCTCATGACCTTCCCCTTCTGGTTCAACATGGGCAAGGCCGCCCCGCCGCCGGAGGTGATCCTGACCCCCAAGGCCAAGGCCGCCAAGGAGTGCGTGCGCCCCACGGAATATATGAAAGTGGAGCACATGCAGCTGCTGGACGTCTGGCGGGATACGGTCACCCGTGACGGTCGGCGTGTCTACGTCAACGAGCAGGGCAAACAGTTCACCATGAGCCTTTCCAACACCTGTCTGGATTGCCACTCCAACAAAACCGAGTTTTGCGACCGGTGTCACAATTATGCCTCGGTGAGCCCTTACTGCTGGGACTGCCATATCGATAATCCGAAGGAGACAAAGTGATGGAAGACAGCAGAAGAGATTTCCTGAAGATCGCCGGCATTTCGGCGCTGGGCCTGGGCGCCAGCCCGGTCCTGGACGCTTTTGCGAAAGAAGAGGTTTTGCACGCCCCCCAGATGATTCAAGGCGAAACCGCGCTCAAGGGCACCCACTGGGGCATGATAGTGGACACCCGCAAGATCCACTCGCCGGAAGATCTCGAACCGATGATCGCGGCCTGCAACAAGATCCACAACATTCCGGAGCTTAAAACCGAAAACCACGAAATCAAGTGGATCTGGGCGGAGGCCTACCACAACGCCTTTCCCGAAAAAGAGACCAACTTCCTCAACGAGCATCTCGAGCATATCGCCCTGCCCGTGCTCTGCAACCATTGCGAGGATCCGCCCTGCTGCCGCGCATGCCCCACCCAGGCGACCTTCAAACGGGAATCCGACGGCATCGTGATGATGGATTTTCACCGCTGCATCGGCTGCCGCTTCTGCATGGCGGCCTGCCCCTATGGTGCGCGCAGCTTCAACTTCCGCGACCCGCGGCCGTTCATCAAGGAAACCAACCTGCAATTCCCCACCCGGATGAAAGGTGTCGTCGAAAAGTGCAACTTCTGCGCTGAACGCCTGGCGGTGGGCCAACAGCCGGCCTGTGTGGAAGCCTCCAACGGGATCCTGACCTTCGGCGACCTGGACGACGCGGAATCGGAAGTGCGCAAGGTCCTGCGGGAAAACTATACGATTCGCCGTAAACAGAACCTGGGCACCGGACCCAGCGTCTATTACATCGTGTGAGGTGATCATGCTTGAACTCGCGATAAAAGGCAGCAAGAGATACTGGGGGTGGATGACCCTGCTGGCCGGCGTGGTCGGGGTGGGCTTCCTGATTTACCTGCAACAGCTGAACTTCGGCTTGGGCATTACCGGCATGAGCCGGGATGTCTCCTGGGGCTTCTACATCGCCAATTTCACCTACCTGGTCGGGGTGGCCGCCGGCGGCGTGATGGTCGTTTTGCCCTACTACCTCCACAACTACAAGGCCTTCGGCAAGATCACGATCCTGGGCGAGTTCCTGGCGGTGGCCTCGCTGGTGATGTGCCTGCTACTGATCCTGGTGGACCTGGGCCAGCCCATGCGGATGTTCAATGTCCTTTTCTACCCCTCGCCCCGCTCGGTGCTTTTCTGGGACATGATCGTCCTCAACGGCTACCTTTTTCTGAACATCGTCGTGGGTTGGAACGTCCTGGAAGCCGAACGCAACGGCACCTCCTACCCGCCCTGGCTCAAACCGTTCATTCTGCTTTCCATCCCCTGGGCGATCAGCATTCACACGGTCACGGCCTACCTCTACAGCGGGCTTCCCGGCAGGGGCTTCTGGATGACGGCCATCCTGGCGCCGCGCTTTTTGTCATCGGCCTTCGCCGCCGGCCCGGCACTTCTGATTCTGCTCTGCCTGGTGGTGCGCAGGATGACCAACTTCGACCCCGGCCGGGAGCAGATCCAGTCCCTTGCCAAAATCGTGGCCTACGCCATCTGCATCAACGTCTTTTTCTTCCTCTGCGAGGTGTTCGTGGCCTTCTACAGCAACATCCCCGAGCACACCGCGCATATCAAATACCTTTTTGTCGGCCTGCACGGCAAAGGGGCGCTGGTGCCCTGGATGTGGACCTCCATGGGGCTGATGGCGGTGGGCATCATCCTGCTGGTCAACCCGGTCACTCGCAAGCAGGAAGGGGTGCTGGCGGTGGCCTGCGTTGCGGTTTTCGTGGGCACCTGGATCGACAAGGGACTCGGCATGATTTCCGGCGGTTTCGTGCCCTCCCCGCTGCACCATGTCAACGAGTACGCACCGACCATCCCCGAGATCCTGATCACCCTGGGCATCTACGCGATGGGGGCCCTGGTCCTGACGGCGCTCTTCAAGATCGCGATTTCGGTCAAGGAGGAGGCCGCCGGGTAACCCCGAAACCTCCCGATACGGCAGCATCCAGAGGGGCGATTCAGGTTGGATCGCCCCTTTGGCTTTTGGGTTGCGCCCGGAAAATATCCGTCCGGCCGGCCCCCAGGGCGCCTTCAGCGGAGGGCGCTGACTACCACCGGATGCGTTCTTGGCCGCAAAAAACCAGCAGACCGGCCGGCCGCGCCAGACAGGCGAGGGTCATGTTGAGCCATAGAGCGGTCTGAACCGCCAGGCGGGTGGGGCGGGACATGGAAAAAATGACGGCCACGCCGGCGCGGGCCGCCTTCTGAACCAGATCGAAGCTGATCCGGGAGGAGAGCACCAGCAGGGCGGCGGCACCCAGGGTGCCCCCCAGCAGGAGCCGACCGACGGCCTTGTCCAGGGCGTTGTGCCGCCCGACATCCTCGACCGCGGTCAAGAGGGTCAGATCGGCACTTAACAAGGCGGCGGCATGCGCCGCGCGCGTCCTGCCCCGCAGGGGCTGCAATTCGTCCAGCCGCTGCAGGCAGTCCAGCGCCAGCCGCCCGTCCAGGAGACCATCGGCGGCGGGAAAGCGCGGCACCTGGTCCGCCAGGGCCGCGATCAACCGGTCGCTGTCCACCTCGGCCTGGCCGGCCCGGGCGCCATCCCGCCCTTCAAGGCGATCGGCCACGGCCGCCCAGCGTGCCGCGCTGAGGGTGACGTCGACGATGGCATCCACCCCCTTTTGGGCATAGTCCAAATGGGTGATATCGCCCGCGGCGTCGACAATCCCCTCGGCAAGGCAGAAACCTGCGGCCTGGGGAATCTCATCCCCCGGTGTGCGCATCCCCAGGGATGCGCGCCGCCCCTGGACCCGTATCAAGAGCGGGGCTTCCCCGATCAGCGTCAGGGAGGCCGCACGGATGCCATGCGCGTCGCAGTGATGGGCTTCAAAGCTGGTAAAGGGCTTCATTTCAGACTCCTTTCGATGCCCCAACGGCCGTTTTCGGATGGAAAAATCGGTCATCAGGGGTGCTCGGGCGCCAAGCCGCTCGGGGACTTCGCGCCCCGTGAGCCCCCACCCCCGGCCGGGCCGGGCGCGGACGGACGGCGGAATATTTTTCTTGACAAAATTTCGGAATTAATTACTATTTGGAGCTTTTTAGCGCATCGTCAAATTTTTATTGATCACCAATCAACCCGCGATTACGATTTTGCAGGTATCCCAAAGATATAAAGGAGGGTCAAGCCGATGTACGCTGTGGTGAATTCAGGCGGAAAGCAATACAGAACTCAGCCGGGGGAAACCTTACGGGTGGAGAAGCTGCCCGGCGAGGTCGGGACCCCCGTAACCTTCGACGTCTTGATGTACTCCGACGGCGAGAATGTCCGGATCGGCCAGCCGCTTGTGGAGAACGCCGCGGTTCACGGCCACATCGTCGAACAGGCCAAGTCTTCCAAGGTGCTGGTCTTCAAGTTCAAACGCCGCAAGGGCTATCGCCGCAAAATGGGACACCGGCAGCCTTTCACGGCGGTCAAAATCGACCGCATCGAGGTGTAGTCGCCGGTCTTCCCGTCGGATGCGCCGATGGGGCCGGGACACCATTGACGGTTCCGCAAAAAGGCCAATTTCTGCGTTGCGCTGCATCTCGAAGTCGTTGCGGCGTAAAGCATTACGCCTCACTCCCAGAGATTTGCGCGCCTTAAACTTGGCGCTTTTTTCGAAACCGTCTGGTTTTTAACTTTTTACTGCTTCATCACTACTACCATTTGCCGAAACCGCGTCCGACCGGGGACCGGTGGCAGGTCTTATAATTGAAGGAGTTTCACAATGGCACATAAAAAAGCAGGGGGCAGTTCCAAAAACGGTCGTGACAGCGCCGGTCAGCGGCGCGGAGTCAAGTGTTTCGGCGGTCAGCCGGTCAGGGCCGGCAATATCCTGGTGCGCCAGGTGGGCACCAAGATCCACCCCGGAACCAATGTTGGCATGGGCAAGGATTACACCTTGTTCGCCAAAATTGACGGGGTTGTAGCGTACGAGCGCCTGGGCCGCTCCCGAAAAAAGGTCAGCGTTTACGCAGATTGAAATTCATTGACGAGGCCACGATCAGCGTGCAGTCCGGAGACGGCGGGCGCGGCTGCGTCAGTTTTCGCCGGGAGCGCTTCATTCCCCGGGGCGGGCCGGACGGCGGCGACGGGGGAAAGGGCGGCGATGTCCTGCTGCTGGCCACTTCGCGCAAACGGACGCTCCACCATTTCAAATACCAGCACAGTTTCAAAGCCGCCAACGGCGCCGGCGGCGAGGGCGCGCAGAAAACCGGTAAAAACGGCGCAGACCTCGTCATCGAGCTTCCGCCGGGAACCCTGGTCTACGATGCCCGCACGGGAGAGCTTTTAAGGGACCTGACCGCCGACGGCGAGAATTTTCGGGTCGCCCGGGGCGGACGCGGCGGACGGGGCAACAGACGCTTCGCCACCGCCACCAACCGGGCCCCCCGTTTCGCCCAGCCCGGAGAGCCCGGCGAAGCGCACCAGCTCAAGCTGGAACTCAAGCTACTGGCCGATGTGGGAATCATCGGCCTGCCCAACGCCGGCAAATCCACCCTCATCGGCGCCATATCCGCCGCGCGCCCTAAAACCGGCAGCTATCCCTTCACCACGCTCGAACCCAACCTGGGGGTCGTCACCACCGACTGGGGCGCCCCCTTCGTGGTGGCCGACATCCCGGGGCTGATTGAAGGGGCGCACCAGGGTGCCGGTCTGGGGATTCAGTTTCTGCGGCACATTGAACGCACCCGCCTCCTGGTTCACCTGATCGACGCCGGCACCATCGATTCCCGGCAGCCGCTGAGGGACTACCACGCCATCAACGCGGAACTGCGGTCCTACAAGCCCGAACTGGCGGCCAAACCCCAGATCGTGGTGCTCAACAAGCTGGACCTGCCGGAGGCCAAGCAGAAAGCCGCGGATTTTCAACAAGCCCTGCCCGAAATCGAGATTGTGTGCATCTCGGCGGTGACCGGCGAGGGCCTCCCAGCGCTAAAATCCAAGGTCGTCTGCCTTCTGGACAAATGCGATGAACAGTTACCGTAAAGCGTGTTTCGACCGGGCCAAGCGCATCGTCGTCAAGGTCGGCAGCAATGTCCTGACCGAAGACAACGGCCTGAATCTCAGGGCGCTGCATGCCATCAGCCATCAGATCAGTCAGCTCTGCAACCGCGGGCTGGAAATCATCCTGGTTTCCTCGGGGGCGATGGCCTCCGGCATGAAGAAAGTGGGCCTCGCCCGACGCCCCGAAGCGATCCCGGAACGTCAGGCGATTGCCGCCGTGGGACAGGCCACCCTGATTCGGGAATATGAAAAGGCCTTCGAAAAGGACAACAAAAAAGTGGCCCAGATCCTGTTGACCAGCGACGGCCTGGCCAACCGCAAGCGCCACCTGAACGCCCGCAACACCATCAATACCCTGCTGGAATGGCAGATCATTCCCATCGTCAACGAAAACGACACGGTGATGGTCCAGGAGATCCAGTTTGGCGACAACGACAATCTGGCCGCCATGATCACCCTGCTGATGAACGCCGATATTCTCATCAATCTGACCGACATCGACGGTCTCTACGACAAGGACCCCCGGCGCCACCGGGATGCCGCCCTCATCCCCCAGGTAAGCACCTTCAAACGTGAGATCGAAAAATTTGCCAGCGACATTCCCGGCGCCCTGGGCACCGGCGGCATGCTCAGCAAGATCAAGGCGGCCCGCAAGCTCACCACCGCCGGGGTGCCGATGGTGATCGCGCGCGGTGAAAAACTCGACATCCTGCTGGCGCTCTTCGCAGGCGAAAACCACGGCACCTTCTTCGTTCCCAAACAGGAGAAGCTCGCCAGCCGCAAATGCTGGATCGGCTTCAACCTCAAACCCCAGGGGGCGCTGCAGATCGACGCCGGCGCAGAAGAGGCGGTCCTGCACAAGGGCAAGAGCCTTTTACCCAGCGGCATCGTCGCGGTCGAGGGCGAATTCGGCATCGGGGCGCCGGTGGAATTCAAACGGGGCAACAGCGACGTCCTGGGTATCGGCCTGGTCAACTACAACTCGGCCGACATCCGCAAGATCATGGGACTGCGCTCCAACCGGATCAAGTCGGTGCTCGGCTACAAACCCTACGACGAGGTCATCCACCGCGACAACCTGGCGCTTACCGGCGAATTCGCGCTCTGAAGGCCCGCCGCCCACACAACCCGCACCAGGCTATCGCCCACCTTCCGGCAGCGCGGCAGATTAAGGGGTTTCGGTGAACCGCATCGGCCTTTTCGGAGGAACCTTCAACCCGATCCACCTGGGGCACCTGCGCTCGGCCCAGGAAGTGCTCGAAGCCTTTGACCTGCAGCGGATCCTGTTGATCCCCTCCGCCCTCCCGCCCCACAAGCAGCCGGAGTTTCTGGCCAGCGCCACGGATCGTCTGGCCATGATCCGCCAGGCCACCCGGGGGCACACCGGCCTCAGCGCGTCAAGCGTCGAAATCAAGCGCCCAGGCCCCTCCTACACCATCGACACGGTGCGGTTTTTCAAGCGCAAATTGCCGTCCGCCACCCGCTTGTTCCTGGTGGTGGGTCTGGACGCCTTTCTGGAGATCGACTCCTGGAAGGCCTGCCGCGATCTGTTCCGCTTAACGCCCTTTATCGTCATGATCCGGCCCGAAGCGGCAGCGGAGACCGACAATCAGACGTTCAAGCGGGTGGAGACGCTGCTCCAGGCGGCCATCTCGCCGTCTTACGGTTTTCGGCCCGCCCCCGACCGGCTCGCGGATGCCCACTTCCAGCCGGTCTATTTCATGAACGTGACCCCCTTGAGCATTTCCTCCACCCGCATCCGGGCGGCCCTGCGGCAGGGGCGCTCGATCCGCTACCTGGTGCCCGAGCGGGTTGAGGCCTATATCAGAGAAAAAGGAATTTATCGATGACGGCTGCCCAGGATACGCATATCGACCCTTTCGTAAAGGCCATTCTGGCCCGCAAGGCGCTCGGCCTGGTGGTGCTGGATGTCCACGACCTGACCTCCCTGGCCGATTATTTCATCATCTGCAGCGGCAAATCCAACCGCCAGGTGAGCGCCATTGCCGACCATGTTCAGCGGGAGCTGAAAAATGCGGGTATTCGCCCGCTGAGTGTCGAGGGGGCCCGGGAGGGCCATTGGGTGCTGCTGGACTACGGTTACGTGGTAATCCATGTCTTCTACGAACCGATCCGCCAATTCTACGATCTGGAGGGGTTGTGGGCCGACGCCCCGCGCGTTAAAATCGAGCGCCTGACGGACATCCAGACGACCTGCGGGGACAAGGAGGTGTGCCATGACTAGACCGAAACCGTGTCTGCTGATGATCCTGGACGGCTGGGGAATTCGGTCGGAAACCGCCGGCAACGCGGTCGCCATGGCAAAAACGCCCCATCTGGCGGCGCTTCAGGCCGCCTACCCGCACACCCAGCTGCAATGCGCCGGGCAGGCCGTCGGCCTTCCGGCCGGCATCATGGGCAATTCCGAGGTGGGCCATCTGAACATCGGGGCCGGCCGCGTGGTTTACCAGGACCTGCTGCGTATCGACCGCGCCGTGGAAAGCGGCGACCTGGCCCGCAATCCGGTAGTGCTGGACCTCTTCGGCCGCATTCGGGCCGGCGGGGGGGCGCTGCACCTGATGGGGCTGGTGTCCGACGGCGGCGTCCACAGCCAGCTGCGCCACCTCCTGGCGCTGCTGGAAACCGCCGCGGCGCAGGGGCTGACACGGGTTTTCGTCCACGCCATCCTGGACGGTCGGGACACCCCGCCGGACAGCGGTCTCGCGTATCTGGAGCAGCTGCAGGCGCATATTGCGCGGCATGCCTTCGGCGCCCTGGCCACGGTTTGCGGCCGTTTTTACGCCATGGACCGCGACAGCCGCTGGGAGCGCACCGAGATCGCCTACCGGCTCTATACCGAGGGCGAGGGGCGCAGCGCCCGCGACCCCCTTGCCGCTGTGCGCGAGTCCTACGGGGCGGGGGAAACCGACGAATTTGTCCGCCCTATCGTCCTCACCGACCCGACCGGCCGCCCGAGGGGGCTGGTGTCCGACGGCGACGGGGTCCTTTTCTTCAACTTCCGGGCCGACCGGGCGCGCCAGATCACCCGGGCCTTTACCGACCCGGCTTTCGACGGTTTCCTGCGCCGGACGCTGCCGGCCCTGTGCGGCTATGCCTGCATGACCCGCTATGACGAATCCTTCGACCTGCCGGTGGTTTTCCCGCCGGAAAAAATCCGGCGGGTTTTGGGAGAGGTCCTCAGCCGTGCTGGATTGACCCAACTCCGGATTGCGGAGACCGAAAAATATGCCCACGTGACGTATTTTTTCAACGGCGGCGACGAAACGCCCTTCGCCGGTGAAGACCGCTTCCTGGTACCCTCCCCCAAGGAGGTGCCGACCTACGATTTGAAACCCGAGATGAGCGCTCTGGCCGTCACACACGAGGTGCTGGCGCGGATCGCCGGCGGGCGCTACGACGTGATCGTGCTCAACTTCGCCAACATGGACATGGTGGGGCACACGGGGGTGCTGCCGGCGGCGATCGCCGCCTGTGAAGCGGTGGATGCCTGCGTGGGCCAAATCGTGGGCGCGGTCAGAGCAGCCGGCGGGGTGGTGCTGCTGACAGCCGATCACGGCAACGCGGAGCTGATGGCCAACGCCGACGGCAGCGTCCACACGGCCCACACCCTGAATCCGGTGCCGTTTATTTTGATCGACGACCGGCAACGCTCAGCGCGCCTGCGTCCGGGATGTCTGGCCGATATCGCCCCGACCCTTTTGTCCCTGCTGGAGATCGAGCGGCCGCCGGAGATGACCGGAGCGTTGCTTTTGGAGCGGTAAACCCCGGAAACTTCCCCGCAAAGGGTGTCCGGGGGAAGTGGGAGATGCTGGAAATGAAGGAGAAAGAGGTATTCGATGACACGCTGGTCGATTTTGTGACCGGCCAAACGGTCGGCGATATCGGGGCCGAGCGCAACCGTCAGGCGCTGGAGCGCTTCCTGGTGACCGAGAAGGGGTTCGCCAAAAGCGATATCGCGGTGGACCACGCCTTCGAAGTGACCGTCCAGGGGGAGCCGTACCGCTCCCGCATCGATCTTTTGGTCAGCGTGGACGGCGTGGGCTTCATGGCGGTCAAGTGTCCCGCCGGGTCCCTGGGCTCATGGGAGCGTGAAATCACGGCCGCGGCGCGCCTCGTCAACCGCCGGCAACTGCCGCTGGCGGTGGTTTGCGACGGCGCCGCAGCCGTTGTCATCGACACGGTTTCAGGCCGGAGAATCGGCAAAACAATGGCCGCCATTCCTTCCAAAACGGCGGCCCGGGAGTACCTGAAATCCACCCCGCTGCAACCGCTGGCGGCGGAGCGACGGGAGCGCGAGGCGATTATTTTCAAATCCTACGACATGATGCGGGTGAACGTTCAACACCCGCAGAGGGCTTGAAAGCCCCTCCGCCCGGACTATAAGCCGGCCACCTCCTTGCCGCAGTGCTTGCAGACCTTGGCCCTTTGCTTGATGATCTCGGCGCAGAACGGACACTCGCGGGTGAAAAAGCGCTGGTGGATGTGACCGATGGCGCTGTTGACTTTTTCCTGCAGGATCTCGTTTCCGAATTTCAGGTTGCGAAGGGGTTCCACCACCTCCAGATCACCAAAATCGCCGATCATCTCGGCCGCCTTGACCCGAACCCGGACCGGCTCGGTGGGGTCCAAAAGAATGCGTGAGACCGTCAGCCAATCTTTTGACGTATAGCACCCGGCCAACACCGAAAACCCGCGCTTGATGGCCTCCTTGAGGGCCTCCTGGGCCGCCAGGACTTCCTCGTCCACCACCTGGCCCTGGCCTCCCATGGAGCTAAAGACCGGCATGCATTCGAATTCTGGGGTTCCCGACCCGGGATAGCACACGGTCCGGTATGAGGAGTTGGAGCCGTATGTGTCTTTCATGTGCTCCCAGCCGCCTTTGTAAGCCGGGCAGTCGTCGTTGAAGCAGACGAACAGGTAGGGAACCCCCCAGCCGAGCCCATCGCTGAAGGCCACCGGCGGTACCTCCCAGATGCTCATTTCCTGACCGCAATGGGGACACTTGGGTTTTTCCTGGTTCAGGATTTTTTCGAGAACTTCCTCTTTGGTTTCAAAAGCCATGTAAGATTCTCCTCTTGATGCGCCAGTTGGCGCGACGGTGCAGCAAGCGTTGCCGATTTGGGGTGGCTAAGGGGGGTTTAAAGCTTGCCCCCGCGGCCTCTCGGCATACAACGCTAAGGACCTTTGCAGGGGTTGTCAACCTTGCCCCAGGTGCGTGCCCAGCCGGTTTCGAGCCGCACGCGGCGGCTGCGCACCCAGCGGCCCGCCGGGCGGTCGTCAACCTTTTGACGCCCCGTTGGCGCCGTTCCCATGGCCTGGCTGCGCCCCGGGCCCCCACCCGCTTGCCGGCCGACGGCGGGCGAGAAGCTTCGGCGGCCGCCCAGAACATTTTGCCCGCCACGCCCCCGGGCCAATTCAGCACCGGGGCAGGTTTTGCCGCCCATCGTCCCTCGAAATCTTAAATATTAAACAAATTCATAGTTTTATAATTTTGGTACGAAAAATGCTGTGCTTTACGGCAGGCCGCTGGCACTCATCTGAAGCAAGGACACAGGATCATGCCAAACCAGGAGACCAGATCGTTTCGCCGCCACACCTTGGCGCTGCTGAACCTCTTTTGGGGCCTGAAAAAAGGCGCGGATTACAAAACCCTCAACCACTACAGCCTCAAAATCAACCAGGCCCGCAGCCTGGAGGGCCTTCTGCTGGAGCTCGGGGGGTGTCTGAAAGCGCTTTTGAACTACAAGATGTTCGCCTTCGCGATGCAGGACGAGGAAAAGCTCACCGCCTGGGTCGACCCGCGGTTGGGCCGGCCGGCGCTGCAAAACATCCTGCAAAAGGATTTCAGCCAGACCGGCGCCCTGGAGATCCGTCCGCTGCGACAAGGGACGGAGGCCCTCCGCGCCCCGGTCACCTTCCAGACCACCGACCTCCTGTCCTACGTGCTGTTGGACGGCGCGTGCGTCGCGCGGCTCTACGTGCTGCCCAACCGACACATGTTCGCCTACCACAATGAGATTCTGCAGACCCTGATCAAGACCCTGGGCGTTGCCCTGTCCCATCTGATGACCGTCAAAAGGTTGGAAAATGCGGCAGCGGTGGACCCGTTGACCAACTGCTACAACCGCCGGGTCATGGACCGCCAGCTGGCCCACCAGGTGGCCAATGCCCAGCGCTACGGCCAGGAGGCCTCCCTGATCATGTTCGACCTCGACCATTTCAAGCAGGTCAACGACCGCTTCGGCCATCAGGCCGGGGACCGCGTTCTGCAGAAAGTGGCCGCGACCGTTCTCGGCACCATCCGCAAGGGGGATTACCTGTCCCGCTACGGCGGGGAGGAATTCGTGGTGATCCTGCCGCAAACCAAAAAATCGCACGCCATGGAATTGGCCGAACGGCTGCGCTCCAAAATCGAGAATCTGACCATCGGTCTTCCCGAGGGCCGCAGCCTTTCGGTGACCGCCAGTTTCGGGGTTTCCGCGCTCCGCCGCGATCTCGACGAGGCGGGGCTGCTGCGGGAAGCCGACGCCATGCTCTACAAGGCCAAAGCGGCCGGTCGCAACACGGTCATGCCCGGCCTCAAGCTCTGCGGGGCGGCAGCACGGTGGAAGGAATCGGTTTGCTGAACGGCGGCAAGGCGGCAGCCAAAAGCTTGGCAGCCGTTGGCAGCGATGAGACCAAACTGGACGGGACCCCGTATCGACGGGGCCCCGTCCGCCGCTTTCAGCCCTTGATGATTCTGGGCAGCAGCATGTGGTGCTGGGGGCAGATGGAGCGGGGATTCTGGTAGACCGCGCCGGCAAAAGCCACCAGATAGCTTCGCAGATCGGAGATCGGAACGATCTCGTCCAGCATCCCGGTCTTGGCGCAGAAAAGCGGCCGGGACTTGTCGTGGTAATCCCGGGCCAACTGGTTCATCTTCTCGATCACCGGCTCCAGCGGCCGCCCCGCCTCTTTTTCCTTCACCAGGCGGCGGGCGTAGGTGGCCACGGCAGCCGTCTCGCCGTGCATCACGTAGATTTCCGAGGCCGCCGTTCCCAGGGAAAAGGCGTTGTGGCGGTTGGCGGTGGGGCCCCCCATCACGTAGTGCGCCGCCGCCGAGCCCTTGCGCAAAACGATCAGCATCATGGGGACCTCGGTCTGCTGGATGGAATAGATCAGGGACTGCCCCAATCCCAGCAATTCGGCTTTTTCGGCGACATCCCCGACATCGATGCCGGAGGTGTCCTGTAGCCAGACGATGGGCAGGCGGTCGCGGCCGCACAGGGTCACGAACTCGTTCATCTTGATCAGCCCCTGGCGATAGAGCTTGCCGCCGATGCCGGGGTAATCGGCATACTCCGGGTAGCCCTTGCCCAGGTAGCCCTGGCGGTTGCCGATGCAGCCCACCAGAAAGCCGTCGATCTTGCACAGCCCGGTGTAGACCTCGGGGCCGTAGTCGGGCCGAAATTCCAGGTGCTCGCTGCCGTCCACCAGCCGCGCCAGGATCTCCTCGAAATCGTAAACTTTCTTGGGATCCAGAGGCAACAGCCGGTAGATGTCATCCACCGGAAAGCGGGGCTCCCGGGGCTCCGCCACCCGGAAAAACTTGGGGTGGTAGGCGGGCATGCCGGCCATGAACTCCTTCAGGCCGTCCAGCACCCCTTGCTCCTCTTCGTAGACATACCGGAAAAAACCGGTCTGGTCGTAATGAATCTTGACCGATCCGGGCGGTTTGGCTTTGAAATGTTTGGCCTTTTCGATCAGGGTTTCGGCCATTTGGGTGTCAAAGCCGCCCTTGGGGGCCATCCCGGAGACGATCCCGGCGCCGCCCACGGCGATATTGCAGTTTTTGTGGGCAAAAAGGATCGTCGGGCTGACCCCCTGGTAGCCACCGCCGGCCGGGTTGGTGCCGTAGATTCCCGCCAGAACCGGAATGCCCATCTGTTCGAGCTCCGCGTGCCGGAAAAACGGGGTCCCGGCCCCGCGCCGGTTGGCGTAGAATTTCTCCTGCTCCGGCAGCTTGGCGCCGCTGCAGTTCACCAGCCAGACCAGCGGCAGGTTGAAACGCTTGGCGAGATCGGTCACCCGCAGGATGTTCTCGGACTGGCCGGCCAGCCAGGCGCCGGCCATCACCTTGTTGTCGAAACCGACGATCACGGCCCATTTGCCGGAAATTTTGCCCAGGCCGTCCACCACATTGGTGGTGCCCTCCTCGTTGTCCAGGGGGTTGAAGAGGGTGTGCAGCGGGCACCACGTGCCGGGCTCCACCAGGTACTCCAGCCGCTGCCAGACGGTCATCTGGCCGCGGGCGTTGATCTTTTCAGTGGGGAAGCCGGCATTCTTGACTTTCTCCACGGCCTGGGCCACCTCGGCTTCCACTGCCCTGAGCTGCGCCACGTTTTCGTCGGTGCGCTTGAAAGCGCCTTTTTTCAACTCACGGCCGAAATCGGCCATCTTTTCAAAATACGGTCGCATCTTTCACTCCTGTGGTTGGATCCGCTGACTATTCGATCACGGCCAGAACATCGTCCTCCTCGACCTCAGCGCCTTCCTTGACCCGGATCTCCTTGATGGTGCCGTTGCAGGGGATGAACACCGGCGTTTCCATCTTCATGGCCTCGATCACCATGGCCTCCTCGTCCTCCTCGACCGCATCCCCGACCGCGATATTCACCGCAACCACCTTGCCCGCCAACGGGGCTAAAATTTCTTCTGCCATTTCAAATCCCTCCATAATTTGGAATTGAGTTTCATCAAACGCGATGGACGCCGCTGTGATGAGGGCTGGTCTCTTAGCCCAACAGCGTCAAAAATATGCCGGCCGCCACCACCGTACCGATCACCCCGGCGACATTGGGACCCATGGCGTACATCAGCAGGTAATTTTTCTTGTCCGCCTCGGCGGCCACCTTGTGCACCACCCGGGCGGCCATGGGCACCGCCGAAACCCCGGCGGCGCCGAGCAGCGGGTTGATCTTGTTGCGCGAAAAGAGGTTCATCAGCTTGGCCAGCAGGATGCCGGTGGCCGTGCTGAACATGAAGGCCGAAAGCCCCAGGAAAAAGATGAAGATCACCTTGGGTTGCAGAAAATTCTCGGCGTTCATGGTGGCCCCCACGGGCAGGCCCAGGAAAATGGTCACGATGTTGAGCAGCTCGTTTTGGGAGGCGTGCGTCAGGCGCTCCACCACCTTGGCCTCGCGAAACAGGTTGCCCAGCATGAACATCGCCACAAGCGGGGCCGAGGCCGGAACCAGCAGAATGATAACGATCGCCGCCACGATGGGAAAGACGATTTTTTCCAGGGGTTTGACCTTGCGCCCCTTCTGCATGCGAATGACGCGCTCGCTGCGGGTGGTCAGGAGCTTCATGATGGGGGGCTGAATGATGGGCACCAGCGCCATGTAGGAATAGGCCGCCACCGCGCAGCTGCCCAGCAGGTGGGGGGCCAGCTTGGTGGCCAGGAAAATCGTCGTGGGGCCGTCGGCCCCCCCGATGATCCCGACGGTCGCCGCCTCCTTGAGATCAAAGCCCATGGCGTAGGCCACGAAAAAAGTGAGGTAAACACCGGCCTGGGCGCCGGCCCCCAGAAAAATCAGCCGCGGGTTGGCCAGCAGGGGCCCGAAGTCGGTCAGGGCCCCCAGCCCCAGGAAAATCAGCGGCGGGATCACTTCCCACTGGATGCCGTAGTGGTAAAAGCGCCAGAGCAACCCCTCGCCGGGCGTCATCAGGCCGCTCAGGGGCAGGTTGACCAGCAGGATGCCGAATCCGATCGGCAGCAGCAGCAGGGGTTCGTAGTCCTTGGCAATCGCCAGGTAGATCAGGACCAGGGCGATGACCCACATGATCAGCATGCCCGGCGTCAGGTAGAAGACACCGGATGTCTTGAAAAGCGCGATGAGGGTGTGCATTTACTTTTCCTTACGGCCTCCGATCTTGTCGGTCACCCGGGATGTCAGCCGAATGGCGCCGTAGAGCACCGCCATGGCAACAAAAACGCCGGCAAGGCCGGAGATGAAAATGGTGATCGCCTCTTCCATCGCTGTCCTCCTTTTTTTCATACTTCCCGGCGGGTGTCGCCCAAGTGCCGGCCTATGGGGTCAGGGGCCACTGGCCGCGCTCTTCCAGGACCGCCTGGAGGGTCTTCAGCGCGGCGTTGGTGGCCGGCATCCCGCCGTAGATGAAGGTCTGAAAGATGGTTTCGGCGACCTCCCGCGGGGTGCAGCCGACGTTCAGGGCGGCCTGCAGGTGCAGCTTGAGTTCGTCCAGGCGCGAGAGCACCGTAAGGGCCGCGACGGTGATCAGCTGGCGGGTTTTGTGCGGAATTTTTTCCCGCCCGTACATCTGCCCGGTGATGAAAAGCGACAGGTCCCGGGCGAGTTCCTTGTCAAAGGCCTTCCACAGCTCGTAGGGCTTTTCGCCCTGGACCCCTTCGAAATAGAGGGCCGCCACTTTCCGGGTTTTCTCCACAATCTCCTGGCTCACGGCAATCTCTCCTGGATGGTTTGAATGTCAACGGCCTCCCCCGGCGGAAAGGCCGCCCCTGCTAGCGGTTGGCCTTGCGGATCCCCAGCTGATCCTGGGCGATGATCCATTTGCAGATATTCGAGGAGCCTTCCACCATGGTATAGGTCGGCGCATCGCGGTAGAAGCGGGCCACCGGGTACTCGGTGGAATAGCCGTAGGCCCCCAGAATGCGCATGGCGTAGTTGGCGCACTTGGTGACGGCCTCCCCGGCGAAGTACTTGGCCATGGCCACATCCAGCCCGTTGTTGAGCTTGCCCTGATCCTTGGCCCAGGCGGCCTTGTAGACCAGCAGGCGGGCGGCCTCGATTTCGGTGGCCATCTGGGCGATCATGTCCTGGTTCATCTGGAAGGTGCCGATCGGTTTGCCGAACTGCTTGCGGTCGTTGCAGTATTTGATGGCGGTGTCCAGACAGGCCTGGGCCAGGCCGACGGCCCCGGCGGCGGCGGAAAGGCGGGTCTGGTTGAGCGAGCTGAAGACGATGCGGGCGCCGTCGCCGGGCTGGCCGAGGATGTTCTCCTTGGGAATGCGCGTGTCGCTTAAGAAAACCTCACCGGTGGGGCTGGAGTGGGAGCCCATTTTGTCCAGCCCCGAGGTCTTGACGCCGTTGAAGTTCTTGGGTTCCAGAACGAAGGCCGAAAGCCCCCGGGAACCCTGGGAGCGGTCGGTGTAGGCGTAATAGATCAGCACGTCGGCGACGTTGGCGTTTGAAATCCAGGTCTTGGAGCCGTTGAGCAGCCAATGGTCGCCCTTGTCCTCGGCGGCGGACTGCATGGCCATGACGTCGGAGCCCGCATCCGGCTCGGTGATGGCAAACCCGCCGATGTATTCGGCGCTGACCAGCTTGGCGATGTACTTCTTGCGCAGTTCCTCGCTGCCGTATTTATAGATGGTGAAGGCGCAGCCCAGGGTCTGCATGTTGACCTGGACCCGCAGGGAGCTGGAAGCCCGCGCGATCTCCTCAGTGACGATCATGGCCGCCAGCCAGCCCATATCCTCGCCGTTGTAATCTTCAGGGATCACCGTGCCGAAAAACCCCAGCTCACCCATGGGCTTCATGGCCTCCTTGTAGGGCAGGTAGTGGTTGGCGTCCCATTCATCGGCGTTGGGGGCGATTTTCTTGGCGGCAAATTCCCGCACCGCATCCCGCAGCATCTCTAAGTCTTTGGAAAGTTTGAAATCCATGGCGTCCTCCTGGGTGAAGTTGGGTGTCAAAATTGCTGGCGGCCGGGGTTCAAATCACCCCGTTTTGCCGCAGGCTTTCGATTTCAGCGGTGCTCAGGCCGAAGCGCGCCTGCAGAAGCTCCTCGGTGTGCTCCCCCAAAAGCGGCGGGTGCCGTTTGATGTCGCAGGGGGTTTGACTGAGCTTCATCGGGCTGGCCACCATCTTGACCGTCCCGGCGGTGGGGTGCGGCACCTCGGCGAGCATGCCGCGAAAAAGCAGCTGGGGATCGGAGAAGACCTTGTCGAAGGTGTTGATCGGACCGCAGGGGATCTTCAGCTTGCCCAGTTCGGCCAACCACTCCTCCGCCGGCCGTTTGAGCATGGCCCGGGCCACTAGCGGGATCAGCGTGTCGCGGTTTTTGACCCGTTCGGGGTTGGTGGTGAAGCGCGGGTCGTGGGCCAGATCGTCCAGCCCCGCCAGCTGGCAGAATTTCTGCCACTGCTGGTCGTTGCCCACCGCCAGGGCGATATAGGTGTTGTCCCGGGTCAAAAACGGCTGGTAGGGCACGATGTTGGGGTGGGCGTTGCCGTAGCGTTTGGGAAGCTCGCCGGAAACAAGGTAGTTGCTGCCCACGTTGGCCAGCCAGGCCACCACCGAGTCCAGCAGGGCCATGTCGATGTACTGGCCCTGGCCGGTTTTTTCGCGGTGGCGCAGGGCCGCCAGGATGGCGCTGCAGGCAAACATCCCGGTGGTAATGTCCACGATCGCCACGCCGACCTTCATGGGCGGTCCTTCGGGCTCCCCCGTGAAGCTCATAACCCCACCCATGCCCTGAATCATGAAGTCGTAGCCGGGCTGATCCTTGTAGGGGCCGTCCTGGCCGAAGCCGGTGATGGAGCAGTAGATGATACCGGGGTTTTCCTTGCGCAGGTCCTCGTAGCCCAGCCCCAGCCGGTCCAGGGTGCCGACCATGTAGTTTTCGATGACGATATCGCTTTGACGGGCCAGTTTGCGGATCAAGGCTTGCCCCTCGGGGTGCTTGAGGTTGACCGTCAGGCTGCGCTTGTTGCGGTTGACGCACAGATAGTAGGCCGCCTCGCCGCCGGCCTCCGGCGGCCCCCAGCGGCGGGTGTCGTCTCCCACCTGCGGCCGTTCGACCTTGATCACGTCCGCCCCGAGATCACCCAGCATCATGGAGCAGTAGGGTCCCGCCAGAACCCGTGAGAGGTCCAAGACGGTGATGTCACTCAGCGGTTTTGGATTCGCCTGCATTGATGTCTCCTTTTTCTGACGTCCTGCCTTGCAATTCCCCATCGTGGCCCATGACCTGGGAGAACTCACGGGCGGTCTGACACAGCTCCTGAAGGCAGAATTCCCGGTGCCGGTCATCCTTGTAGCGAATCTCCGGCAGGGCGAGGCTGAGGGTCGCCAGCAGCTGGCCGCGGTGGTTTAAAACCGGCGCGCTCAGCGACCCCAGGCCGGGGTTGCGCTCCCCCAGGCTGACCGCGTAGCCCTGGGCCGCGATTTGCGCCAGTTCCGCGCGCAGGGCGTCCAGATCGGTGACGGTGTGATGGGTCAGGGGGGGGATGGCGGTCAGGTTCTCGAGATACTGCTCCCGGAATTCCGCTTCACAAAACGCCAGCAGGCACTTGGAAGACCCCCCGGCGTAAAGGGGGGAGCGGCTGCCGATGGGCATCGTGGCCTTGAGCGTTTGGGGGGATTCCATGTTGTCGATGCACACCCGGTCGGTGCCCTCCCGGATATTGAGGTGCACAGTTTCCCGGGTGCGGGTCACCAGGCGCTGCATGAAGGGCTGGCTTGCCCGGGTGATGGGGTAGGTGCCCTTGAGCGCGTGCAGAAAACCGTAATAGACAAATCCCAGGCGATACTGGCGGGTGGCGGCGTCCTGCTCCACGAAACCGTTGGCCTTGAGGACCTGCAGGATCCGCTGGACGGTGGCCGGGCTGAAGCCCAACTGCGCGCTGAGCTCGCGGACGCCCCAGGAGGTGCGCTCGGCCTGGAAAGCCAGCAGGATTTGCAGGGCTTTTTCGATGGAATTGAAATGGGCAGTTTGTTTCATATATCAAAACACTGTTTTATTTTTTTCTTCGTATGCCAGCCTGAAACCGGTTTGTCAAGAGGAATCTGCAGGCGCTCAAACCGGCCGGGAAGGCCTGTGGTGGAGATGGCGCGGAGGGGCTCGCTGGGCGGCCTGGGCGGGGAGAAGGTTCCCGCCCTGGTGACGAAATCCGCGGCCGGAAAGGGGTGCCCGGCCGGTGATGGGACCCGGAAAAAGGGCCCAGCTGGGAATGAATGCTAGTCCAGGGTGCCTGCAAGCGCCCGGCGGCAGGCCCTAACGGCGCCCAGGGCGGTGGCGAGGGCCAGGCCGCTGCCGCACTTCATGCGCATCCAGTCCTGGTGCGCCAGAATGGCGCCGGCGGCGAAGAGTTGCCTGAAGGCCGGCCGGCCGGTGGTGGCGAGGGGCCGGAAGTGGCGGTCGGTCGCGATGCCGGCCTGGTTGACGGGATGGCCCCGGGAGTCCAGAAAATCGCGCCGATGCCACTGCCGCCGATCCTGGGGCTGAAATACCGGCAGATCAAGCAGCGTTTCACGGATGCGGCCGCGCTCGGCGCGCAGCCCCGCGCCCAGAAACCGGCCGGTGGCCATCAGCAGGCTGCGGCACGTCAGGCGTGTTTGAAAGCCTGGCCGACCGGCCACCTGAAGCGCAAACCCCCCGTCACCCAGGGGTTGCACTTCCGTCACCCGCTGCTCCAGAAAAAGCCGCACCCCCTTGCGGGGCAGGTGCTGTTCACAGGCTTCCTTGAGCCGCAGGCCGGGAACTGAAGGCGGAATCGAAGGGATTTCAAAAACCGGCCGCTCAAGGGCCGTCGAAAGCGCTGCGGCCACTGCACGGCAGCCGCCGACGCCGAGAATCGACGGCAGCCCCACCACCTCGGCCCCATCCAGGTGCGGGCGGATGGCGGCCGCCAGGTCTTCGATGGCGGCGGGCAGTTCCATGGCACGGGCCATCTTTTCGGGGTAGACCTCCCCGCCCTGGGCGCCGGGAAAGGCCACCGTTGCGGCGCGCAGGTGCGGCCAGGACGCTGCCAGGCTGGCCGCCATCTGAGGCGCACTGAAACCCTTGAGGCCCTTGATGGCCACGATGAGACAGCGCCGGCCGGCCGCCCGCGCCGCGACCCCCGGCTGCATGCTGGCCGGCAGGGCATAGGTAAGTTTGAAGGTCCCCAGGGATGTCAGCACCGGGCTGTTGCGGCCCGGGTCGATCCAGTAGGGCAGGCCGGCATCGGCCAGGAAGGCGCAGAACTCGGTGAACGCCCCTTGGATGTCGGCCTTGGAAAGCCGGGCGTACGGGTGCCGGGGAAGGTCCCGGCGGAGGGCGTCCACAGCCGCCCAGGGGTCCCGCCAGATTCTGCCCGTGGCTATGGGGTGAACCCCCAAGAGGTCCAGCAGCCCGCTGGCAAAAATGATTTCAGCGCTGCTGCCCACCTGTGCCACGGTCAGGCCGCGGTTGACCGCCAACAGAGCGGCGGCCATGCCGGCCATGCCGGCCCCGATGACGATCAGGTCAACCGGCGCTGAATTCTGGTCGCTCATGTTTTCTCCGTTCCTTTACTTGGGGGCGGCCGGCACCGGTCTGCCTGTCCGCGAGTCGCGCCGATTCAAAGCTCCAGCCCGAAAAGACCGCAGTGCAAGGCCTCCTGCAGTTCCTCCTGGACCAGAGAGCGGCCCCACAAGACGGGCCGCAACCCCTTCCAGCGGCTGGCGAGAAAGGCCCGGATGTCGGCCGGCCCATCCCCCGCCCCGAGCAGACCCCGGTCGCAGAGGTAGGCGGCCAGCCGCACGGCACAGAAGGCGCCCTGGCAGGTTCCCTTGCCGATGCGGCTGCGCAGCCCGATGGCGCGGATGTCGACCACCGCCTTCTGACGCCGGATGGCATCGACGATCTCGTCAACGGCGCTTTGGGGCACCATTTCACACTCGCACAGCAGCAGATCGTCGGGATCCTGGGCTTTGAGCCACAATCGGGGCGCCAGCCCGGGCGCCGCCCAGCGGCTGGCGCCACCCGACGCCAGGGGCTGGACAGCGGTCCGACAGGCCGCGGCGACCCCCAATTTGGCGCAGACCAGATCGGCGGTTTTTTCGGCCATCTTACGGTAGGTGGTCAGCTTCCCCCCGGTGATGGTGACCAGGTTGTCACACCCTTCGGCGGCATGATCCACCAGGGCAAACCCGCGGCTGACGGCACGGTCGTCATGCGGGGTCTTGGCGCCGACCAGCGGCCGGACACCGGCATAGGCCCGAATGAAGCGGGTCGCCGCAAGCACCGGCACCATTTTTGAGGCGGCGTCGATGATCCGGTCGATCTCCGGTATGGTCGGCCGGCAATCTTCCAGCCGGTCAAGCCGCACGGAGGTTGTACCCAGCAGCGAGACTGTGCCGCCGGGCACCAGGATGTCGGCGTCGGCGGAGGACCGCAGCCGGTTGATGACCCGCCGGGCCAGGCGCCGTTCGGTCACCAGCAGACTGCCCTTGGAATACAGCATCGGGATTTCAAGGCCCGCCAGGGCGGCGACCTCCGCGGCCCAGGCTCCGGCGGCGTTGACAAACTGGGCGGCCTCGACGGTCAACGCCGCACCGCTTTGCATGTCGCGCAGAAGCGCGGCTTCAAGCCCCCGGCGACACCGCCGGAAGCCCGTCAACCTGGTGTGGGGCCGCACGTCGGCCCCCAGGCTCAGGGCCTCGTCGATATTTTCGAACACCAGTTTGAATGGATCGATGGCCGCATCGGGCACCTTGAAGGCCGCGATCAGTTTTTCCGAGAGAACCGGCTCCATTTCCCGGGCCTCCCCAAGCGCCAGCGGCTCGCAGGCAACACCGCACGTGTGGCAGTGGGACGGAAAATCAGCGACATAGCGCTCATCATCCCCTGCCACCGCCGCGAACAGGCCCCCGGTGTCCTCGATGCAGCCGGCCGCAACCTTTTTCAGAATCGCCCCTTCCACCGCGCATTCCATTGCCGCCTGCGGGTCCTTGGCCACGTAGCGCGCGCCGCTGTGCAGCAGCCCGTGGTTGGCGCCCGATGCCCCCGCGGCGATGTCGCCGCGTTCAACCAGCAGGCAGGGCACCCCGCGCAGGCTCAAATCCCTCGCAAGCCCGGCGCCGGTCGCTCCGCCGCCGATGATCAGCACCTGGGTTTTGAGCAGGGTCATGGGAGCCTCCTTACTTTTTGTATAATGGAAAACTGGCAGCACCTGCAAGATCCGATCGCCGGGCGAATTGCCAGCGCCCATCTGCGAGCATTATGTTTTCTGATCAAGATATGGTAGTTTTAAAAAATAGAGGGGGAAGGCCTCTGACCGACATCAATCTGCTCGGATTTTAGACAGTTATTCCGAAAAACCCGATTTTCCAGCCCGATGAGGTATCAACCGTGCAAATGCTCAACATCGCGGCCCTGGCCGTGGCGCTGGCCATGGATGCCTTTGCGGTGGCGATTGCCGCCGGTGTGACCCTTAAAAAGATCAGCTTTCGTCAGAACTTCCGGCTGGCCTGGCATTTCGGGTTGTTTCAGGCCATGATGCCGGTTATCGGCTGGGGGGCGGGAATCCACATCAGGCACTGGATCGAGAGCTTCGACCATTGGGTCGCCTTTGGCCTGCTGGTCTTTGTCGCCCAGGGAATGCTGCGGGCGGCGTTCCGAACCGAAGCGCCGGACCAGGAGCGCAAAGACCCCACCCGCGGCGCCACCCTGGTGATGCTTTCGGTGGCGACCAGCATCGATGCCCTGGCCGTGGGGTTGAGCCTCTCGCTGATCAATATTTCCATCTGGACGCCGGCCCTGATGATCGGCCTCGTGGCGGGCGCCTTCACCACGGCGGGAATGCATCTGGGAAAAATGATCGGCGCCGCCCCGTATCTGAGCCGCTACGCCGAGGGTGCGGGCGGGATCGTGCTGGTGCTGATCGGCATCAATATTCTGCACGAGCACGGCGCGCTCGGGTTTTTGAGCTGATCCGAGGGCGCCGGTGCCCTTGGCTTTTAACCCTGCCCGGTGAGCGAAGCTCTACCCAGTGGGGCGCTCTGACGCGAGACGGCGGCTGCCCAGCGCCGCTTGCCCTGCCGCGCGGGGTCCTTCCGGCATCAGAGAAGACAGCGCGGCTGGGAGAAAAAGGTGCTGTGAATCGCGGTCACGGCCTTTTGCAGGTCTTTCAGCCGCACCAGAAAATAGAGCGCCACGCGCGAGGGCCCGAAGGAGATCATCTCAACGTTCACGCCGCAGGCCTCAACGGCCGCGAAACAGCGCGCCGCGATGCCCTTGCGCCGGGCGATGCCCTCCCCCACGATGCTGATCAGGGCGACCCCCGCCACCTTTTCCAACTTGCGGTAGGGCCGCGGCGTGAGGCCCTGCAGCGCCTCCTGGGCCGCATCGAGGTCCCTCAGGGAGAGCAGCAGGCTGATGCAGGTCTGGGAGGTGACCACAGACTTGATGTTGATCCCGGTTGCGGCCAGACAAACCGCCACCTCGGCCAGAATACCGGGGCGGGCCCCCACCCCGGAGGCATGGATTTTGAGAATCCCGATGTCGGTCTGGTGGGCCACGCTTTTGATCACGGTCTTCGCCAGAAGACGCTTGGCGGAGATCAGACTGCCGGGGGCGTCCGGGTTCAGGGTGTTTTTGATGGCGATCTGGAGTTTCCGGCGTCGAAGGGGCTCCACAGTCCGGGGGTGGAGGATTTTGGCGCCGAAGTAGGCGAGCTCGGCGGCCTCGTCGTAGGAAATCCGGGGGATCAGCTGCGCCTCGGGGATGATGGTCGGGTCCGCGCTCATAAAACCGGCGACGTCCTTCCAGACCTCCAGTACCTCAGCGCCCATGGCCGCCGCCACCACCGCGGCGGAATAATCGCTGCCCCCGCGGCCAAAGGTCGTGATGGCGCCCAGCTCACTGACCCCAAAAAAGCCGGGGATCAACAGGACCATCCCGTTTTTAAGCAGGGAGGCCAGGTGGTGCTGGAGGTTTTGGGCGGTGGGGCGCATCTTGACGGTGGCATCGCCGAACTTGCCGTCGGTGACCAAACCGATTTTGTGGGGCAGCCGGTAGCCGGCCTGCAGCCCCCGGCTGCGCAGCACAAAGGCCAGCAGGGCGGCTGAAAAACGCTCCCCGTAGCTGCAGATCACATCCCGCAGCCGGGCGGTGATTTCACGGGTGAAATTCAGGCCGTAGAAATAGCGCTCCAGTTCGGCCAACTGCCGGGTCAGCTCCCGGCCGTATTTTTGGACCGCCTGACTGTCGCTCAGGAGATGGCGGGCCACCAGCAGGTGACGGCTTTTGAGGCGACCGATGATGCCGGGGATATTTTCTTCATCGGCCAGGGCCTTGGGGATGCTCTCGATCAGCAGGTCGGTGATGCCGCTGAGCGCCGAGACCACCAGGATATTGCCGCGCCCCCGAGTGGCGATCAGCTCCAGGATCCGGCCGACGGCCTGTTTGTCCTTGAGACAGCCGCCGCCGACTTTGATGACTTTCATGCGCCGCTTCCTTTCCCGCCCCGGGCGGTTTGAAGGCCCGCCGATATTCTGATATAGGCCAGGGGGTCACCCATCAAACGCCAGGCTGCGGCCCGCGGCGGGAATCCGCCGCCGCGGACGGCAAAGCCGGAGAGATATGCCATGAAACCCCGACGCTCGACCTTGTCCGTTCCCGGCCACGTGTTGAAAATGCACCCCAAAGCAGCGGCCAGCGCCGCCGACGTCGTCATGCTGGATCTGGAGGACAGCGTTCCGCTGGACGCCAAGGACGCGGCCCGGCGGCAGGTCATCGACTCCCTGCAGACGATCGACTGGGGGTCGAAGACCGTGACGGTGCGCATCAACGGATTGGACACGGCCTACGCCTACCGGGATCTGCTGGAAGTGGCGGAAGCGGCCGGCGACCGCTTGACAAGCATCGTGATCCCCAAAGTCGATCACCCCCGGGACATCCACTTCGCCGCCCGCCTCCTGGACGGCATCGAGCTGCATTGCGGCCGGGAGCAGCCCCTGGGGCTGGAGGCCTCAATCGAAACCGCTGCCGGGCTGCAGCAGGTGGCGGCCATCGCCGATGCCAGCGACCGCATCCAGACGCTGGTTTTCGGCATCGCCGACTACTCGGCCTCCATTGGCGCGCGCCTGGTCTCCCTCTCGGGCCACGGGGAAGGGGAGGAGGCGCTCTATCCCGGTCACCGCTGGCATTTCGCCCTCAGCCGCCTGGTCATGGCCGGCAAGGCCCGCGGCCTGATGGTGATCGATGCGCCCTTCGGCAATTTCAAGGACGCCGAGGGGCTCCAACGCGCCGCGGTCACGGCCAGCGCCCTGGGCTGCGATGGCAAATGGGCCATCCACCCCGACCAGATAGGGACCTTAAACCGAGTGTTCAGCCCCTCCCCCGAGGAGATCGCGCGCGCCGGCCGGATTCTGGACGCCTTCCAGCAGGCCCGGGGACGGGGTGCCGTCGCCGTGGACGGCCGCATGGTGGACCAGGCGACCGTGCGCATGGCCCGCCAGCTGTGGGAGCAGGCCCGGCACCTGGAGCTGGTGTGAGAAAACCGACGGCGCGGTATTTTGGTTCGTCACCACGGCGCAGGTCTCGACGCCCGGCGGAATCTGTGTCGGGCGCCCTCAGGAGGCTTTCTCACGAAAGGCCCGTGTTGCGTTGAGCAAGGCCAGCAGGGCGGTACCCATATCGGCGAAAACAGCCTCCCACATGGTTGCCAATCCGAAAGCGCCGAATGACAGGAAAACCCCCTTGATGAAAAGCGCCAGTGCGATATTTTGGACAACAATTTTTCGGGTATTCTTGGCGATTCCGACTGCTTCGGCCATCTTGGATGGCGCATCGGTCATCAGCACCACATCGGCGGTTTCAATGGCCGCATCCGACCCCAAAGCCCCCATGGCCACCCCCACATCGGCCCGCGCAAGGACTGGCGCATCGTTGATGCCGTCCCCCACGAAAGCAACTTTTTCATCTTTCGGGGCTTCCGCAATGATCTCTTCCAAAACACGGACTTTATCTTCCGGCAGCAATTCGGCATGAAATCGGTCCAGGCCGAGCGCTGTGGCGACGCTTTGGGCGGCACAGGCGTTGTCGCCCGTCAGCATCACCAATTTGCTAACGCCTCTGGAGCGCAACCTTGCCACGGCCTGTTTTGCATCTGGTTTCAGCAGGTCACCAATCCGGATGTGGCCGGCATACTGCCTATCCACCACCACGTGAACGACGGTGCCGTCAAAAACACATCGTCCGTGATCGATTTCTTTCTCATGTAAGAGCGCGTCGTTTCCAACTGCGATATTTTTTCCATCATAGACGGCTGCGACCCCCTTTCCGGGAATGGCGACATGATCGCTGATCCGGGAAGCATCGATGGCCGATCCCGTTTCCTTTACTGCCGCAACAATCGATTTGGCGATGGGGTGGTCGGAATGAAACTCCGCGGCGGCAGCCATCTGGAGCACTTGCTCGGAGGTAAAGCCATCGGCGCTTACAACCCGATCCACTTTGAAAACACCCTGCGTCAGGGTCCCGGTCTTATCAAAAACCACCGTTTTTACCTTCGCAAGAACATCTATGAAAAGCGACCCCTTGACCAGGATACCTCTTCGCGATGCGCGGCCGATCCCCCCGAAATACCCAAGCGGAATGCTGACCACCAGGGCACACGGGCAGGAGATCACCAGCAGCACCAAAGCGCGATAAATCCAGGTGGAAAATAACGCATCCGCCAGGATCAACGGCGGCAAGAGGGCGATGGCCACCGCGATGGCCACCACCACTGGGGTATAATACCGGGCAAATGTGGTGATAAACTTTTCGGTGGCGGCCTTGCGGGAGGTCGCGCTTTCCACCAACTCCAGCACGCGGGCGATGGAAGACGCCTCAAATGGTTTTTCGACGCGTATCGTCAGCGCCGATGCCGCATTGATGCAGCCGGCCATAACCGGATCACCCGGACGCACCCGGACCGGCACCGGCTCGCCGGTCAAGGGCGAGGTGTCCACCTGTGAAACGCCCGCGACCACCCTGCCGTCCAAGGCGATTTTTTCGCCGGGCCTCACCAGAATGATATCGCCAATCTTCACCCTCTCGGGCGCCGTTTCCTTCAGCCCCCCTTGGGTTTTCAGCAAAGCCCGGTTGGGTCGAGCCGCCAGCAAGCCCCGCACCGAGCGCCTTGATCTGGAAACCGCCACCTCCTGGAGCAGCTCGCCAATCTTGAAAAACAGCATCACACCGACTGCCTCTGACAGCGCGTGGATGGCCATGGCTCCGAGCGTGGCAACCACCATGAGCACGTTTTCATCGAAAAACTGCCCGCGCCTCAGGGTTTGCAGTGCGCCTTTGAAAACTCGCCAGCCAGCCAGCAGGTATGCGCTGATTACAGTTGGATAGGCCACCCAGACCCAGAGGCCCCGGTACAACCGATCTTCAAAAACAAGGTGAACCGCGAAGATAATCCCAGCGATTGCGATAACCCCGATCTGCTTCTTAAAACCGGTTGCCTCTGTTGCAACGCTATCTTCGACTTCAAACTCCTGGCTTGCGGCTGCGATCTTGACGTTGGGTTCTATCCGCCTGACCGCCGCCATAGCCTTCGGTATGTCGGCGGCCTTTATGCGCAGGGTAAGCGTTGCAAAATCCAGGGTTGCCGCCTCGACCCCTTCTGTTTTCAGCAGTTCGCGCTCGATTCTGGCCGCACAAGTTGCGCAATCTATATTTTCAACCCTGAATTTTCTTTCTTCCATGGCCTGCATGCAACGCTTCCCTCTTGGTGGAACCCAAAGAAAGTGGGAATCGGTCAACTTGTGATCGGGGTTATTCGATTCGCGGAAAAATCAATACCCGCTTATTCACGGAGATGGCGGCATTCGGCGAGCCGAGGCAGTGTCCGAATATGATTTTTTTCGTTAAACGTTCCGATCCAAATTCCTGTACTGAATCGCCTCGGAGATATGATTGGTCCCGATCGTCTCCGACCCCGCCAGATCGGCGATGGTCCGGCTGATCTTGAGGATGCGGTTGCAAGCCCGGGCCGAGAGGCCCAGCCGGTTCACGGCGGTCTCCAGAAGTGTTGATGATTTCGCGCCGATGGTGCAGTGCTGGCGGATGTGGCGGGAGCCCATTTTGGCGTTGCAGTGGATGCCGGCGCGCTTGAACCGCAGCGTTTGGACCTCACGCACCCGTGAAACCCGCTCCCGGATCGCTGAGGAGGGCTCACCCGCTCTGCCGCCGGTGAGGTCCTTGTAAGGCACGGCCGGCACCTCGACGTGGATGTCGATCCGGTCCAAAAGCGGCCCGGAGATCCGGGAGCGGTAGCGGTTGACCTGGGCCGGGGAGCACCGGCATTCGTGTGCGGCGTCCCCCAGATAACCACACGGGCAGGGGTTCATGGCCCCGATCAGCATGAAGCTGCAGGGGTAGGTAAGGGTCGATGCCGCCCGTGCGATGGTGACCTGGCGGTCCTCAAGCGGCTGGCGCAAGACTTCCAGGACATTCTTTTTGAACTCGGGCAGTTCATCCAAGAAGAGCACACCGTTGTGCGCCAGGCTGACCTCGCCGGGTTTGGGCACATGCCCACCGCCGATCAGCCCGGCATCTGAAATGGTGTGATGCGGCGCCCGAAAGGGCCGCTGCCGCACCAGGGCCTGCCCCCGCTGAAGCATCCCGGCAACGCTGTAGATCCGGGTGGTTTCGATGGCCTCCTCAAAGGTCAGGGTCGGCAGGATCGTCGCAATCCGCCGCGCCAGCATGGTTTTGCCCGAGCCCGGCGGCCCGATCATCAGGAGGTTGTGCCCCCCCGCAGCGGCAACTTCCAGCGCCCGCTTGACGTGCTCCTGGCCTCTGACATCGGCGAAATCGACGCCGGCCGGCTCATCCGACAGCAGTTCCTGCCCCACCGCGGATTCGTGGGGCGCAATGGATGTCAGCCCCCGCAGAAATTCGGCGGCCTGGGAAAGCGTTTCAACCGGGATGACCGCCACCCCCACCACCACGGCCGCCTCCCGGGCGTTGTCGACGGGAACGATGATCCCCGCATACCCGGCGTCGCGGGCGGCCAGGGCGGTGGAAAGGGCGCCGGTGACCGGTTTTACGCGCCCGTCCAGGGACAGCTCGCCCAGCACCAGGTAGCCGTCCAGGGCCGCCTGATCGATGACCCGCGTGGCCGCCAGGAGGCCCAAGGCGATGGGCAAATCGAAGCCGGTGCCCTCCTTCTTGATGTCCGCCGGGGCGAGGTTGACGGTGATGCGGTCATCCGGAAATGTGTAGCCCGAATTTTTGATGGCCGACTTGACCCGGTCCTTGCTCTCCCGGACGGCGGTTTCCGGCAGGCCGACCATATTGAAGACCGGCAGGCCGGCGGCGATGTCCACCTCCACCTCCACCGCGTATGCTTCGATTCCGATTACGGAGCTGCTCAATACTTTGGCCAGCAAGGATTATCCTCGATTCCAGGGGTCAACCGCCACACAGCCGAGCACACCCTATAGCAGGGATCGCGGCTTTGAACAATTCCTCGATCCACCCGAAGACTGCGGGTGGGACGTGTCAAAGGAAGCGCGCCAGGAGGTTTAAATCCCCCATCAATTGTGATAGTGTACCAAAAATTCCATCCGCCACCCGCACGCTTCCGAGAAGGCCACTAGGAATTCAACCGATTATGAGCATCGAAACCCGCCAGCACACGCTGGCGCGACCGGTTAAGTGCACCGGCATCGGGGTGCACTCCGGCCGTCAGGTGAACTTGGAAATTTTGCCGGCGGCCATCAATCACGGCATCAAGTTCGTGCGCACCGACCTTCCCGGAAAACCGGTTGTCAGCGCGCATTTCAACAGCGTGGTGGACACCAGTCTGGCCACTGTGATCGGCGCCGAGGGCGTGATCGTCTCCACCATCGAGCACCTGATGGCAACCTTTTCGGGGCTGTACATCGACAACGCCCTGGTGGCCGTCGACGGCTACGAGATTCCGATCATGGACGGCAGCGCAGCACCCTTCACCCGCCTGCTGCAATCCGCCGGGGCGGTCCGCCAGGAAGGTCCGCGGTGCTATTTCATCATCAAGCGCCCGATAACTCTGCGGGACGGCGACAAGGCGGTGACGGTATCGCCCGCCGCCCACTTCCGGATCAGCTACGCCATCGACTTCGATCACCCGCTGATCCGGTATCAGGATTTTTCCCTGGTGGTGACCCGTGAGAGCTTCGAGCGCGAAATCAGCCGGGCCCGCACCTTTGGATTTTATCATGAGATCGAATATCTTAAGCGCTTTGGACTGGCCCGCGGGGGCTCCCTGGAGAATGCCATCGTGATCGATCGGAAACGCATTCTGAACGCGGGCGGGCTGCGCTTTGCGGACGAATTCGTGCGCCATAAACTCCTGGACTGCATCGGTGACTTTTCCCTGCTGGGAATGCCGATCTTGGGCCACATCGTTGTGAAGCGCTCGGGTCACGCTTTCAACCACGCTTTTCTCGAAAAGTTTTTTGCCAGCAAGGACTGTTGGGAAACCAGAACGTTCGATGTCGCGCCGCAAACCCAGGCACAACCCAAATCGGTGGCCCTCTGAAAAAATGCCATGAATTTCCCCCGCAAGCCAAAAACAGCCGCCGCGCTGCTCCTGATCCTGGTCCTCTGCTGGCAGACCGCCGCCTTATGCCAGGAGGCCCGCCTGACCGACATCATCGTCACCAACACACGCGATGACCTGCTGCTGTACCTCAAGGTCGAGGGGGCGTTTAACGAAAAAATGGAAACTGCCATCCAGAGTGGGGTGCCGACCACCTTCACCTTTCTCATCGATCTCAACCGGGTGCGCCCTCTCTGGCCCGACAAGCGCATCGCGGCCCTCAGGGAGACCCACAGCGTCGTCTACGACACCCTCAAAAAGGAGTATACGATCGTCCGCTCCTGGGACAGCGCCGGAAGCGTGACGACCCAGTCGTTTGCGGAAGCCCGGAGACTGATGAGCGAGATCGACAGTTTAAAAATCGTCCCCCTGCAAAAACTCGTCAAGGGCGCGCAGTATCAGATTAAAACCAAGGCCGAGCTGAGCAAGCTCAAACTCCCCTTTTACCTCCATTATGCCCTGTTTTTCATATCCTTTTGGGATTTTAGAACCGATTGGTACACCATCGACTTTGTCTTCTGAGCACCCCGCTCGCCGCGTGCATCTTGAAATCACGAAAGCCATGAACCGCAGCAGACCGATCACATCCGAAGCCCCGGTCAAGGCCGGGGATCGCAGCCGCCGCAAACGCGAGCTGATGCTGATTGCAATCTGCCTGGCGGCCATGGCCCTGTTGACCTATGCGGAGACCCGGATCATCTACTTCGGGGTGGATTTTCCGATCTCCAACACCATCCTGATGTTCATCCTGATCAACTTCAACCTGTTGCTGCTGCTGCTGGTCATTTTCCTGGTCTTCCGCAACCTGGTCAAGCTCCTCTACGACCGCAAACGCAAGGTGCTCGGCTCCCGGCTGACCACCCGCCTGGTGTTCTCCTTCATCACGCTCACACTGCTGCCGACGACGGTGTTGTTTTTTTTCTCGTTGAACTTCATCACCACCAGCATTGATTACTGGTTTAACGTGCCGGTGGAGCAGGCCCTGGAAAACTCGCTGCAGGTCGGCCGGCGCGTCTACGACCAGATCGAGGCGGGCAACCGCTTTTTTCTGGAGAGAATCGCCTACCAGATCAAAGCCAAGAATCTATTGCAGTCCAAAAACCAGAAAGCATTGGCGCACTACCTGGAGGTGGTGCAACGCTCCTTCAACTTGCAGGCGGTGGAGGTCTACAGCACCGGCTTCAAGCGGCTGGCCCATGCCGTGGCCCCGAGCCTGGCGGAAAACGACGGGCTCCCCCAGCTCGACGCGGACGGTCTGCAGCCAGAGACCAGCGAGGCCCAGGTCCGGAGCGTGACCCGCAAGAGCAAGGACGGGGAGCTGACCCGAACCATCGCCACCGTTCCTTTCGGGGTCCAGCCCGCCCAGGCCGAGGCATTCATCACCGCAGCCAAACACATCCCCTTCCAGCTTTCCGAGGAAATGACCTCCATCTCCCGCGGGGTGGCGGAATACCACCAGATCAAGCTCCTCAAGCAGCCGATCAAAATCACCTACTACATCACGCTGTCCACCGTGGCGCTGCTGGTGGTTTTCTGCGCGATCTGGTTCGGCTTTCACCTGGCCAAGTCCATCAGCATCCCGATCCGCGACCTGGGCGAGGCCACCCGGCGGGTGGCCGAGGGCGACCTGAGCTTTCGGATCATGCCGGTGGCCGACGACGAGATCGGCCGGCTGGTGGACTCCTTCAACCAGATGATGCGCGATCTGCAGGTCAGCCGCGCCCAGCTGGAGCAGTCCGCGCGCAAGCTGCGCGAACAAAACAGCGAGCTCGAGGAAAAGCGGCGCTACATGGCGATCGTGCTCAAGAACGTCTCCGCAGGGGTCATCAGCCTGGACGCCGACGGCCTGGTTTCCACCATCAACACCGCGGCCGAGAAAATGCTCAACCTGAAATTCGATGAAATTATCGGCCAGAGCTACCGCAAACTGCTGCGCGGTCAGCACCTCAATCTGGCCGACGAGGTCATGGACAGTTTGGCCACCTCATCCACCAATGCCATCGCCCTGCCGCTGCGGCTGGCGGTCGACGGCAAGCCCCGCAGCTTCATGGTGCACATCAACGCCCTCAAAAACGACGCCGGCGAGCATATGGGCATCGTCATGGTCTTCGACGACCTCACCGATCTTGAAAAGGCCCAACGCATGGCCGCCTGGCGGGAGGTGGCGCGCCGGATCGCCCACGAGGTCAAAAATCCGCTGACCCCCATCAGCCTCTCGGCCCAGCGGCTCAGCCGCAAGTACGGCGCCCAGATCAACGAGACGGTGTTTGACGAGTGCACCCGCACGATTATCGACCACGTCGAGCTGATCCGCAATCTGGTGAATGAATTCTCGGCTTTCGCCCGCTTTCCCACCGCCGACCCGAACCTCGCCGACCTGCCGCCCATCGTGGAGGAGACCATCGCGCTCTACCGGGAGGCCCACCCCAACATCGATTTCAAATTTTCCACCGCAAACGCCATCCCCCGCTTGAAGCTCGACCGCCAGCAGATCAAGCAGGCCCTGATCAATCTCGTGGACAACGCCGTGGCCTCCATCAAAAAAGAGGGCAGCATCAGTATTCACCTGGACCACGATCCCATCCTGAAAAGCGTTCGGATGGAGGTCGCGGACACCGGTGAAGGCGTTTCCGACGAGGACAAGACCCAGCTTTTCGAACCCTATTTTTCCACCAAAAAATCCGGCATGGGATTGGGCCTGACAATTGTCAGCAGCATCATCTCGGATCACAACGGCATGATCGGCGTCCGGGACAACAAACCCCGGGGCGCCAAATTCGTGATCGAACTGCCGGCCTGAAGCAGGCGGCGGCCCAACCCGGCGCGCAAAGGAGCCTTTGCCCATGTTTCCATCCCTTTTGATCGTTGACGACGAAGCCTCCATCCTCCAAACCCTGGGCGGGCTTCTGGGCGACGAGGGATTTGAGGTCGCCACGGCCACCAACGGCTACGAAGCCCTCAAAAAAATCGAAAGCGAATCCCCCGACCTGGTCCTGCTGGATATCTGGATGCCGGGCATCGACGGCATCGAAACCCTGAAGGAGATCAAAAAGGCCGCTCCCCAGGTCCAGGTGATCATCATCACCGGGCACGGCACCATCGAGACCGCCGTCAGGGCCACCAAACTGGGGGCCTTCGATCTGATCGAAAAACCGTTGTCCATCGACAAGGTCCTGGTGGCCATTCACAACGCGCTCAATTTCCGCCGTCTGGAGGAAGAGAACCGCTACCTGCGCAAAAAGACCATCGAAAAACACGCCCTCAGCGGCAGCAGTCCGCGGACTTTGGGACTCAAAAAACAGATCGAAACAACGGCTGCCAGCAACGCCTGGATTCTTATTAAAGGTGAAAACGGCACCGGCAAGGAGCTGGTGGCCCGCAACATCCATCACCTCAGTCCACGCGCCGAGCATCCGCTGATCGACGTCAACTGCGCCGCCATTCCCGAGGAATTGATCGAAAGCGAGCTTTTCGGGCATGAAAAGGGGGCCTTCACCGAGGCCACCGTCAAGAAGCGCGGCAAGTTCGAACTGGCCAACAACGGGACCCTCTTTCTGGACGAGATCGGCGACATGAGCCTCAGGACCCAGGGCAAGATCCTGCGGGTTCTGCAGGAGCAGAAGTTTCAGCGGGTGGGCGGCGGGCGAACCCTGACGGTGGACGTCCGGGTCATCGCGGCGACCAACAAGGACCTCGAAAAAGAGATCCGCGACGGCAATTTCCGGGAGGATCTCTATTACCGCCTGAACGTGATCCCCATTGAAGTGCCGGCGCTCAGGGACCGGATTGAAGACCTCCCGGTGCTGGTGGAGATCTTCCTGGCGGAATGCGCCCGGCAGCACAAGACCCGGCGCAGGATGTCCCCCGCGGCATTGGCGCTGCTGCAGCGCTACCCGTGGCCGGGGAACGTGCGGGAATTGAAGAACCTCGTCGAACGCCTGGCCATCATGGGGCGCAGCGAGCTTATCGACGTCGCGGATCTGCCCGCGCTTTACAACCCGGGGGCGCCGGGGGGTGCGGCGAGCATTGAGAACGGTCTTTTTGCGATTGACAGCCTGGCCAAGGCCAAAAGGGCTTTTGAGCAGGCCTATCTGCAGCACAAGCTCAGCCAACACGGCCACGATTTGGCCGAAACCGCCCGGGCCATCGGCGTGCAGACCGCCGAGCTTGGCAAGCTGGTCAAAAATTTGGGGTGAAATCAGCGGTCAGAGGGGCGTGCCGGCGGCCGCCTGGCCCCCATGTCCCGGCAACTGCACCCCAGCCAGGGGAAAGCGGCAGGCATCATGCGCGTGATCGCCGGTGAACTGAAAGGCAAACGGCTGGTTTCCTTTACGGGACGTTCTATCCGCCCAACTTCCGAGCGCGCCCGGGAGGCCGTTTTCAACATTCTCGGCGACCGGGTCCGGGGGGCGGTGGTGCTGGAGCTTTTTGCCGGCACCGGCGCTTTCAGCATCGAAGCCCTCAGCCGGGGCGCCGCCAGCGCCGTCATGATCGAACGTTCGCGCGAGGCCCTCCAACTGATCGGGCGCAACCTGGTGGCATGCCGGCTGGCGGCGCGCGCCCGGGTCATCCGCTGGGACATCACCCGCAACCTCGATTGTCTGCGGCACCTGCCCGACCGGTTCGACCTGGTGTTTATCGACCCGCCTTACCAGCAGGGGGCTATCGGGCCCTGCCTGCAGCACCTGATCGCCTGCGGCGCCCTGGCCCCCGGGGCCAGCGTGGTGATCGAACACGCCCCCCGGGAAGTGCTGCCGGCGGAATCCGCCCCGCTGCGACTGAGCGACCGGCGAAAGTACGGGAAAGCCCTTGTTTCCTTTTTTACCTATGTGCTATAAGGCCCAGAAATTTCGACTATATAGGGGGCAGGCGGATGCAGCGAATAGCCATTTATCCCGGATCCTTTGACCCGGTCACCAACGGACACCTCGATATTGTCGAGCGCGGACTGACGCTGTTTGACAAAATCGTGGTCGCGATTCTCCACAATCCCGCCAAGAACTCCCTCTTTTCGGTGGAGGAGCGCATTGAAATGCTGCAGGCCAGCACGGTCAAATTCAGCGGGGTGGAGATCGACTGCTTCAACGGGCTGCTGGTGGACTATGCCAGCCGCAAAAACGCCCAGGCCATCTTGCGTGGCATGCGGGCGGTTTCCGATTTCGAGTATGAATTTCAGTTGGCCCTGATGAACCGCCGCTTGAATCGCGAGGTCCAGACGGTGTTTCTAATGACCGGTCTGCGCTGGATTTTTACCAGCTCCTCGATCATCAAAGAGGCGGCCAGCTTCGGCGGCGACATTTCAGACATGGTGCCCGAAATCGTGGAGCACAAGCTGCGCGAAAAATTCGACTCCAAACCGAAAACAGATTAACCAGTAAAACCTCAAAATCCGGACAGTTTCGTAAAAAGGTCAAGTTACGGCGCGCAAATCTCGAGAAGTGAGGCCTACTTATGTACGCCGCAGCGACTTCGAGATGCAGCGCAACACAGAAATTGGCCTTTCTACGGAACTGTCAAAACAGGCTGAAATGGACCTGTGGCAGCTGCATATCTTCTGCAAGGTCGTCGAACACAAGAGCTTCTCCAAGGCCGGCAAGGCTGTTCACCTTTCCCAACCCACGATCAGCAGCCACATCCGGGACCTCGAAAATCATTTCGGTTGCCGCCTGATCGACCGCCTGGCCCGCCTGGCCGCACCCACCAAGGCCGGCGAGCTGCTCTACACCTACGCCCGTCGGCTGATCGCCCTGAGGGAAGAAACCGAGACGGCCCTGGCCGAATTCCAGGGCCGGATCAAGGGCCGCCTGGTGATCGGCGGCAGCACCATCCCGGGGACCTACATTCTGCCGCGCCTCGTGGGGGACTTCACTCGCACGCACCCCGAAACAACCGTAGCGCTGCGCATCGGCGATACGGACAGGATCATCCAAGAAACCCTCGAGGGAAAAATCGAATTCGGGATCGTCGGGGCCAAATCCAAAGACAAGCGCATCGCCCAGGAAAAGGTGATCGAGGATGAGATGCGCCTGATCGTGCCGGCCACCCACCCCTGGGCCGACCAAGAATCCATTCCCGTCAACCGGTTGCTGGCCGAGCCGTTCATCTGCCGCGAACGCGGCTCCGGCACCCTCAAATCCATCCAGATCTGCCTGGCTCGCAGGGCGGTTTCCATGGAGGCCTTCACCATCGTCGCCGAAATGGGCAGCACCGAGGCCGTCTGCCAGGGGATCAAAAACGGGGTGGGAATCTCCATTCTTTCCACCCTTGCGGTGGCCGAAGACCTGCAGGCTGGCAGTCTGAAAGCGCTCTCGCTGGAGGGCATCGATCTCAAACGGGCCTTCTACCTGACCACCCACAAGTCCCGCAGCCCCTCACCGCTGTGCAAGGCCTTCCTGAAGTTCATCCGCCGCGAAACCCCCCGGGTGGACCCCGTTCGCGATTAGCGGCGCCTGCGCCGGCAGGCCTTTCTGGCGCCCGGTTTTTTGGGGGCAGCAGCCGGGTTGGTTGCGGCCAACCTTAAAAATCATTAAAATAATGACGAATTCTGATTAAGCGGTTCACCTCCGAAGGCAAGGAAACGGCCATGGGCATCTCCCTCTCCCCCCACGCCAAGCTGGTGCTGCAAAAGCGCTATCTGCGGCGGGACCCCGGCGGCAAGACCATCGAAACCCCCGAGGCGCTTTTGGACCGGGTCGCCACCTGTGTCGCGGCGGTGGAAACCCGTTTCGACCCCGCGGCGGATATCGCCGGCACCCGCGACCGGTTCTATCGCCTGATGGCAAGCCTCCGCTTTCTGCCCAACTCCCCGACCCTCATGAACGCCGGGCGGCCGTTGGGGCAGCTGGCCGCCTGTTTCGTGCTGCCCATCGAAGACGACACCGACAGCATCTTCGAGACCCTCAAACACACTGCTCAGATCCATAAAAGCGGCGGGGGCACGGGGTTTTCCTTTTCCCGCTTGCGTCCGGCCAACGACGTCGTCTCCTCCTCCGCCGGAGTTTCCAGCGGACCGGTGGCCTTCATGGCGGTCTTTGACGTGGTCACCGAAACCGTCAAACAGGGCGGAACCCGCAGAGGCGCCAACATGGCCGTGCTGCGGGTGGATCACCCGGACATCGAGGCGTTTATCACGGCCAAAACCGACTTCGACCGCCTGACCAACTTCAATCTGTCCGTCGCCATGACCGACAGCTTCATGCAGGCCCTGGCCCAGGGCGGCGAGCACCGCCTGATCAACCCCCGCAACGGCCAGGTGACCAACAGCCTGCCGGCTCAGCAGATATTCGACCGGATCGTCGACTGCGCTTGGCGCTCGGGAGAGCCCGGCGTAATTTTCATCGACCGCATCAACCGGGACAACCCGACCCCACAGCTGGGGGCGATTGAAGCCACCAACCCCTGCGGCGAGCAGCCCCTTTTGCCCTACGAATCCTGCACCCTGGGATCCATCAACCTTTCGGCGATGGTGGTCAAAAACGAGATATCCTGGGGGCGCCTGAAACAGACGGTGCGCACCGCGGTCCATTTTCTGGACAACGTGGTCGAGGTCAACCGCTATCCCCTGGCGGTCATCGAAAAAATGAGCCTGGGAAACCGCAAAATCGGTCTCGGGGTGATGGGGTTTGCCGACATGCTGATCAAACACAACATCCCCTATGACTCCGAGGAGGCGCTCGCCCAAGCCGAGCGCCTGATGGCGTTCATCACCGCGGAAGCCCGCCAGGCATCGGCCGAGCTGGCCCGTCGGCGGGGAAACTTCCCCAACTATCCCGGAAGCCGCTTCGACACCCCGGAGACCCCGCTGATGCGCAACGCCACCGTCACGACCATCGCCCCCACCGGCAGCCTCAGCATCATCGCCGGCACCTCAAGCGGCATCGAACCGCTTTTCGCCGTGGCCCACGACCGCCGCGTGCTGGACGGCGAAACCCTCCACGAGGTGCACCCCCTGCTTGCCCAAGCCGCCCGCAAGCAGAATTTCCACAGCGCGGAGCTGATCGCTGAAATCGCCCGCTCGGGCTCGCTCCAGGGAATTTCGGGGGTGCCCGACGAGGTCAAGAAGGTCTTTCGAACCGCCCAGGACATTGCGCCGGAATGGCACGTGCGGCTTCAGGCCGCTTTTCAGAAACACACCGACAACGCCGTTTCAAAGACGGTCAACGTTCCCGCCACGGCCAGTCGGGCCGAAATCGCCCAGGTCTTTCTGGCGGCCTACCGCAGCGGCTGCAAAGGGGTAACCGTCTACCGCTACGGCAGCCGCGGTCGGCAGGTGCTGAATATCGGCCAACCCGACGGCGAACGCCCAGCAATTGCGCCGCGGCCCCGCCCCGAGCGCACCCGGGGGGTTACCGAACGCATCACCACCGGCTGCGGCAAACTGTATGTAACGGTCAACACCGATGGGCAGGGGCTCTGTGAGGTCTTTGCCAAAATGGGCAAAACCGGAGGCTGCGCCTCCTCGCAAATCGAAGCGGCCGGCCGCCTGATTTCACTGGCGCTGCGCTCCGGGATCAAGGTGGAATCCGTCGTGCGCCAGCTCAGCGGGATTCGATGCCCCGCTCCGGCTTGGCAGAATGGCCAAATGGTGCTCTCGTGCCCGGACGCCATCGCCCAGGTGCTGGGCAACGTGACCGGCGCCGAAATCCCGGCCGAAGGCTCGATGATGGGCGCCTGCCCGGACTGCGGCGCGGCCCTCACCCATCAGGAGGGTTGCCTGATGTGTCCTGCCTGCGGGTTTTCGAAATGCGGCTGAAGCATTTGGGCGGGTTTAAAACAGATAGCGGATCAGGATGAAACCGAGCACCAGCAGCACGCAAAAGACCACCGCCAGGGTGTTGAAATAGCGGTCGATGAAGCGTTGGATGCGCGGCCCGAAAGCGTAGATTAGCCCTCCCAGGAGAAAAAAGCGGGCCGAGCGCGAAACCAGCGAGGCGATCATAAAAACCCAGAAGTTGACCTTGAACATTCCGGCGGCAATGGTGAAAACCTTGTAGGGGATCGGCGTGAAGCCGGCGATCCCGACGGCCCAGGCATCGTAGCGCTGATAGACCTCTTCGATCAGGCGTACCTTGCCCTCCAGACCGTAAAAGGCGACAATCCGCTCGCCGATGGCCGCCATGAACTGCCAGCCGATGAGATAGCCCAGCGCCCCGCCCAGGACCGAGCCGACGGAACAGACCAATGCATAGCGGATGGCTTTGGCCGGAACCGCCACCGCCAGGGCGATCAACAGAATGTCCGGGGGGATGGGGAAAAAGGAGGATTCGCAGAAGGCCAGCAGGAAAAGGGCCCAGGTTCCGTAGGGGGTGTCGGCCCAGTGCAGAACCCAGTCGTAGAGGCGCCGCAGCATCAGTTATTTCTTCCAGCCATGCTCCCCCACCAATTTGACGAAGCGGCAGCCGCCCAAACTCACCTGGTGGATGCCGTCCTCGTCGCGGTAGAGCTTGACCAGATCCTGGGTGTACTGGTCCCCCACCGGGATGATCATGCGCCCCCCGGGGGCCAGCTGGCTGACGAGGGTTTTGGGGATTTCGGGCGCTCCCGCCGTCACCACGATGGCGTCGAAGGGGCTTTCCTCCAGCCAGCCGCTGGTCCCGTCGGAGTAGCGGGTGACGATATTGTGGTAATGCAGGCGATCGAAGATTTGTCGCGCCTTGACCAGCAAGGCATGGATGCGTTCGATAGTGTAGACGCGATAGGCGATTTCGGCCAGGATGGCCGCCTGGTAGCCGGAACCGGTCCCGATTTCCAGCACCCGGTCGTCGGCGTTCAGCTGCAGGGCCTGGGTCATTTCGGCAACGATATACGGTTGCGAAATGGTCTGCTGCAGGCCAATGGGAAGCGGAAAGTCACCATAAGCCTGGTCCATCAGTGCCTCGCTGACGAACAGATGCCGCGGCACCTTGCGCATGGCGGCCAGAACCTTGGGGTCCGTGATCCCGCGGGCCGCGATCTGGCGCTGGACCATCTCCTCGCGCTGGCGCTGGAATTTCATCGAGTCGGCCTTCATGGTGGACTTACCTATCGGAGCAGAAGGTTCAGGTCAAGAAATTAGCGGCATGCCCGGACACCAGCGCCACCGGGCGGCTTCCGGGACGCTGTCCGCCGGCGACGCGGCCCTTGACGTCGCGGTTTTTTTCGAACCGGGTCAGATCTTGTAGATCACCCGGTTTTCCGTAATGATGATGTCCACGTGTTTGTCGTGGGATTCCATCGGCACTTGGGGCAGGATCTGCGCCTCCAGTGAAAGGGCGACTTTGCGGGTCGTAACCGGCAGGCGCGGAATCAACCGGTCATAGTAGCCTTCGCCGGTGCCCACCCGGCCACCCTTTTCATCGAAGGCGATTCCCGGGACGATGGCGATATCCACCCGATCGATCGGCACCAGCTTGCAACGGGTGGGGTCGGGCTGGGGAATGCCGGCAGGCCCGGCAATCAAGTCTTTGCCCAGGTTGTCGACTTTCAGCAGTTTCATCCGGTGGCGGGCGGGATCCAGAGCCGGTAGGACCAGGATTTTGTTGCTCTGCAAACACCGCTTGAGAATCTTCTGGGAGGAGACCTCACCTTTGCGGCTGTAGTAAAGAAAGACAATCCTGGATTCGAGGAAATTCGCGAACTCAAACAGACGGACTTCGATGGCTTCATATCTTTTGGCGATCTCGTCAGAGGAAAGCGCCCCCAGCCTTTCACTGACCTCTCTGCGGATTTCACGTTTTTTTTCCTTGATATGATCCATTACCTAACTCCACGATGATTTCGGTTGTATGGCGAGCGCCCTGGACCGGTTTCAACCTGTAAAAATAATTGACCAATTTGACCGCTCGTGCTAAGGTTCCAAATTGCTTATCAAAAATTATCTAATCTGTTTCGCACCGATATCTGATTTTCTCGCAGGCCACCAGTCTTCCACCGGAAACCGGCTGACCAATAACAACCTGTTAATAAAGCCAAAATTTTTATCGCGCACTCAGGATAATAGGACTTTTTATGCTCGAAATCAAGCTGGTTAGAGAAAAATATTCTGAAATCGAAAAATCCCTTTCAAACCGCGGAGAAAAGATGGACCTGCCCGCGATGCGGGAACAGGACGACCAGCGTCGCGCGTTGCTGCTGGAAATCGAAGCCCTGCGGCATCGGCGCAACACGGTTTCCCAGGAAATCGCCGCGATGAAGCAAAAGGGCGTCGACGCGGAGCCCCTTGTTTTGGAAATGCGCACCGTTGCCGCCCGCATCAAGGAACTCGACGCTACTCTGGCGAGCTTGGACAAATCCCTGAACCACTTCCTGCTGCGCCTGCCCAATATCCCCCACGCCTCCGTTCCGGTGGGAAAAAGCAGTGAAGACAACCCGGTGCGCAAAAAAGAGGGGGCCGTGCCGGTCTTCGACACGTCACCCCAGGCGCACTGGACCATCGGCGAAAATCTCAACATCCTGGATTTCGAACGCGCGGCCCGGATCACCGGCGCCCGCTTTCCCCTCTATATCGGAGCCGGTGCCCGGCTGGAGCGGGCCCTGATCAACTTCATGCTGGACGTGCACACCGGCGAGCACGGCTATTGCGAGATTCTACCCCCGTTCATGGTCAACCGCAACACCATGACCCACACCGGCCAGCTGCCCAAATTCGAGGAGGATCTCTTCAAGCTGGAAGGCTGGGACTATTTCATGATCCCCACCGCCGAAGTGCCGCTTACCAACATCCACCAGGGGGAAATTCTTGAGGAGGACCGCCTGCCGATCTACTACACGGCCTACACCCCCTGTTTTCGCAGCGAAGCGGGCTCATACGGCAAAGACACCCGCGGCCTGATCCGTCAGCACCAGTTCAACAAGGTCGAGATGGTGAAGTTCACCACCCCGGAAACCTCCTATGACGAGCTGGAAAAAATGCTGACCAATGCCGAGGCCATTCTTCGGCGGTTGGGTCTGGCCTACCAGGTGTTGACCCTGTGTACCGGCGATATGGGCTTTTCCGCCGCGAAGACCTATGATATCGAGGTGTGGATGCCGTCCCAAGGGGTCTACCGCGAGATCTCCTCCTGCAGCAACTGCGAAAGTTTTCAGGCACGGCGCGCGGATATCCGCTTCCGGCGCAAGGGTCTGAAAGGCACCGAGCTGGTGCACACCCTGAACGGTTCCGGGCTTGCCGTGGGCAGAACCCTGGCCGCCATTCTGGAAAATTATCAACAGCCCGACGGCAGCGTCGTGATCCCGGAGGCGCTGCGACCCTACATGGGTGGAATGGAACGGATTGCCAAATGAAAATCGAGGATTTCCCTGCGGATATCCAGCCGCTTCTGATCCCTGAAGCCTCTGGTTCCCTGATCTACCGCTGCCTGGGGTGCGGCGCGCAGTACGACATTCAAAAATTGCTCTACACCTGCCCGCGGTGCGGCCAGGTGCTGCTGATCGACAACCCGGATTTCGAGCGGCTCAAAGCGGTCGGCCCCCGGAGCTGGCAGCGGCTCTTCGATTGCCGCAAGATGCTGACAGTCCCGGCCCTCAAGGGCATCTACCGCTATCATGAATTCATCGGCCCGGTCATTCCCCTGGACGCCGTCGTCTACCTCGGAGAAGGCCACACCCCCATCGTCGAGGCCAATGGAATCCTGCAGGAGCGCGCCGGCATCCGGTTTTTTTTCAAAAATGACGGCCAGAACCCCAGCGCCTCCTTCAAGGACCGCGGCATGGCCAGCGCCCTGAGCTACATCAACTTCCTGGTGCGCCAAGGCTACGTCTCGGATGTCCTGGCGGTCTGCGCCTCCACCGGCGACACCTCCGCTGCCGCGGCGCTTTACGCCGCCTACCTCAAGCCGCATGTCAAATCGGCGGTCTTGCTGCCCCACAAAAAAATCACCCCCCAGCAGCTTTCCCAACCGCTGGGCAGCGGGGCCGATGTATTTGAAATCCCCGGGGTCTTTGACGACTGCATGAAAGTCGTCGAGGCGCTCTCGGAGCGCTACGCGGTTGCCCTCCTGAACTCCAAAAACGCCTGGCGGATTCTTGGCCAGGAATCCTACTCCTACGAAATCGCCCAGGATTTCGAGTACGATCTGGCCGGCAAGGTCGTCGTGGTGCCCATCGGCAATGCCGGCAACATCACCGCGGTGATGAGTGGGTTTTTGAAATTTTACGAAGCGGGCATTATTGAGCAGTTGCCCAAGATCGTCGGGGTCCAGTCCGGCCACGCCAACCCGGTGGTCCGCTACTACCGTGAACAGGACCCCGCCAAACGCAAATTCGTGCCGGTCACCGTGCGCGCCAGCGTCGCCCAGGCGGCCATGATCGGCAACCCGGTTTCCATGCCCCGCGTGGTGCACCTGGTGGATCGCTACAATCAAACCGCCGGCGGGCAGCGGGTCTTTTTCGTGGAGGTCCCCGAGCAGGCCATCATGGACTGGGAGCTTTGGGCGAACCGCAACGGCCATATCGCCTGCACCCATGGCGGCGAATCGCTGGCCGGTCTGGTGGCCGCCCGCCAAAAGGGCGTGGTCTCTCCGGATGAGGTGGCAATTGTCGACTCCACGGCCCACGCACTCAAATTTTCCGGCTTTCAGGATCTGTATTTTGAGGGCCGCTTCCCGGAGGAGTTCGACATCACCCCCGACCCCGCCCTGATCAACCGCCCGCGTCTGATCCGACCCGAAGACCTGGCAAAATTCCCGGCACCCGGCAAGCCATTGACCGGAGCGGATTTTCAGCGCTTTGTGGACCGGGTTTGCGAGGAGATCGCCGCGGCCCTGGACCTTCAAAAGGTAACAACGCCATGACCCAAACTCCTTCGGCCGGCCGCTTTTTGGGGTTCCTGCTGCTGCAGGTCTTGCTTTGCAGCCTCCTGATGGCCCCCCGGCCCGCAGGCGCTGGCTTCCTCTACAAAACCTATTTGGTGCAAAAGGATCTCGGTGCGGATATTCTCTGCGATCCTTATGTGGTTCAGAAAAATGACTACGTGCTCAAGGTCTTTCGGCAGAAGGGGGAGATCTCCAGCGAAGATTTTGAGGAATTCCTGGGAATTTTTCAGCGAATAAACCCCCACATCCCGGACATCAATGTCATTCGGCCCAGCCAGAACCTACTGATTCCCCTCAAGAAGCTCCAACCCGACACTTTCCCCGGGCAGGACAGCGGCGTGGTCACGATTCCGTTTGTCACAATTTCCAAGGTGTCCGACCTGGTTGCCTCCTACAGCGCCGAATACCAGGTCCAACCGGGCGACACCATTTCGGTTCTGATTGCCAAGCAATTCGGCGATTACGGCTCGGCGCTCTACAAGGAGGGGATCAAGCTTTTCAAAATCAACAACCCCGAGATCAAAAACCTGAACCGCATCTATGCCGGTCAGAAGATCCAGCTGCCCGACCCCCGACTGGTGAATGAGGCCTGGTACGAGTCGCTTTTCGACAGCACCGGCGCCCTCCGCAACGACATGGACCCTGCCCCCCGGAGCGCCGCAGCGCCCGAAGCGAGCCCCCCGAGCGAACCGGCCGCATCCGCGCCCCGGCTGCCCCCAGCGATTCCGGCAGCCGAACCGAAAACGACAGCCGTCTCCGCTTTCCAGGCCGCCGCCACCGCCCTGGACGCCAAGCTGTCGGAAAACGGCATGTATTACTTCCCCGGCCAAGACGGCCAGGAGGTCGCGCTGGACCTTGCCCTCAGCCCCTTGATGGAGTTGAGAAGCGGCCAGCGCCTGATCTTTCCCCGGGAAAACCAGCTTCAGGAAAAAGAGATCGCGGTCATCAAGAGCCACTGGCCCCAGGCCAAGATCGCGCCGCTGCCCGCCGGCGCTTCGGCGGAAAAGGTCCTGGAGGCCGCGTTCCATTCCCTGGGCAGCGAACTGCTGGATAACGAAATTGCCTTCGGCGACAACGGCATCGGGGTTGTGGTCAGGGCCCGCTGGATCATTCAGGAGCCGGCCGGTGCGGGCATGACGCCGCGCCGTGAGTGCATCACCCTGATCGACTCCGCCGCGCAAACCACCCCCGACACCATCGGCCGCTATCTGGAGCAGAACAACATCATATTGCGGGAGATCTTCAAGGGCAGGGAAATGGCGCGGGGCAGCAGCCGGGTGCTGCGCTACACCATCCCGGACGGCGGACAAGACCTTCTGAGGGGGGCAAGCCCCAATGATCTGTTGAGAAGCGCGGCAGCCCTTTTGGACCTCCAATACACCGAAAACACGACCATCTCATTTCCTTATGGAGGGATCCAAATTGCCGCCACCTCCAACCTGATTTCATCGGATGACGGCCGGAAAGCCCTCGTGGACTTTGGCGAGCTGCAAGGGGATGCGGTTGCACTGATTCAAAAGACAGGCCTGGACATCATCCAGATCAAAACCGATGACGGCGTGAGCGGCATTCTGCGCAAGGTCTTCACGGCCCTTAAGATCCCCTTCGTTGAAAACCCGGTTTTCCTGGCGGCGAAACGACCGGAAACCTACAACGTGGCCATCACCATCCCCGGTTTCCGGGTTACGCCCCCCGGCCGCGATCTTTTGATCAGCGCTGTCGCGCTGCATTATGAGATCGCCCAGTTCCTGATGGAAAGCGGGGTCAAAATCGTGAATCTGGCCCACGGCCCTGCAACCATTGATGAATAACTCTTAAACTCGGCAATGGCGGAAAAAAAATGCGCAAACTATCTTATTTCGTGATGATCGGACTGCTGGCGGCGCTTGTTGCCGCCTGCGCCTCGCAACAACCTGTCTCGGACAAAAAAAAGGCGGAGGCCTCCCGAAACCTGGGCGAGGCCCTGATGCAGCAGGGGGATTATCCTGCCGCCCTGAGTGAGTTTCTCGCCGCCGAGAAGCTCAACCCCGATGACCCGATCCTGCAAAACGACCTGGGGCTTTTTTACCGCATCAAGGATCGGCTGGATCTGGCGATCCATCATTTCAAGCGGGCCATCGAGCTGAAGCCCGGTTACGCCGTGGCCAAGAACAACCTGGGTGAAGTCTATCTCCAAAAGAAAGAGTGGGATACCGCGATCCCCATATTCAAGGAGTTGAGCGAAAATCTGCTCTACGCCACCCCCCACTACCCACTCAACAACCTCGGCTTTGCCTATTACAACAAGGGCGACTTCACTACGGCAGAAACCTACTACCTGAAGGCGCTCAAGATCCGGTCCGATTTCCTGCCGGCCCTCTTGGGCCTCGGCAAAACCTACATCGCCTTGGGCAATGGCCCGGAGGCTGTCCCCAAACTGGAAAAAGCGGCCAGTATGGCGCCCCTGGCGGCGGAGATCCATTTTTTCCTGGGCCAGGCCTATCAACTCAACCAGGAATACACCAAGGCCCTGAGCGCTTACGACCAGGCGGCCGCGGTTGAGCCCGACAGCGTCTTTGCCGCCAAAGCACGCCAGGAGGCCGGGATCCTTCGGCAGCGTTACGGCTCCTGAAACCCCGGCGGCGTTTTTCCGATCCACGACCCGCTTATTGCAGCTGCGACCTCCGCCCCCCGGGGAAGAAGGACAAAAAATCAAGGCGCGAGATTGGGCCGGATTTCTGGTGGTGGGCCGCATGAGACCAATGGCCCTGGGAGCGGCATCCACTGACGCAGCCCTTGGAACGCAAGCGGCGCCGCTCATCCCAAACACAACGCCCCGGTGACCGTCGGTCACCGGGGCGTTGTGGGTCCTCAAAAGTCAGGTTTTAGCGCTGGGCCAAGCGGACGATTTTCGGGGATATGAAAATCAGGAGCTCCTCTTTGCGACTCTCTTCGAAATCTGAGCTGAAAAGCCACTCCAGCATCGGAATCTTGTTCAGATAGGGAATGCCTTGCTGGGAATTGCGACTGGTATCCTTGTTGACCCCCCCGATGACCACCGTCTCGCCGTCGTTGACCAGCATTTCGGTGACGGCCTCCTTGGTGTCCAGAAACGGCA
>JAJDNY010000005.1 GCA_022340425.1 Desulfobacteraceae bacterium
GGCCCGGGGCGTTCGCATTATCGATGCTTCCGTCAAGCCCTATCAGGATCTCGAGCCAGAATACATCACCGTCTCCGACGATTCGCGCTTTGCCTGGGTGTCGCTTCAGGAAAACAACGCCATCGCCCTGCTGGATGTCCAGCGCGCCCGCTTCCGGTGGGTCCGCGGGTTGGGCCTCAAGGACCACGGCATCAGCGCCGACGGCCTGGACGCCAGCGACAGGGACGGTCTGATCAACATCCAAAGCTGGCCGGTGTTCGGAATGTACCAGCCGGATGCCGTGGCTGCCTTTCGATCCAACGGCAGAACCTATATCGTTTCGGCCAACGAGGGTGACGCCAGGGATGAAGAGGAGTCGAGGATCAAGGACCTTGTCTTGGATCCGGTCCTTTTCCCCGATGCCGATGACTTGCAGGAAGATGAAAACCTCGGGCGCCTGACCGTCACCAACAAGAACGGGGACCTGGACGGCGACGGGTTCTTCGAGGAGCTCTGGGCTTTCGGTGCAAGATCCTTTTCCATCTGGACCGCCGACGGCGAGCTGGTCTACGACAGTGGCGACCACTTCGAGCAGATCGTTGCCGCCGTCAACCCGACCTTCTTCAACTCCGACAACGACGAAAACACCTTCGACAGCCGCAGCGACAACAAGGGGCCCGAGCCCGAAGGCGTTACGGTGGGCCGTATCGACGGGCGCACCTATGCGTTCATCGGCCTGGAAAGGGTCGGCGGCGTGATGATCTACGACATCACCGATCCCTACGATCCGCAGTTTGTCCAGTACACCAACAACCGCGCCTTCTCCCTCGATCCGCCGGCGCCCGACAGCGGGCCGGAAGTCCTGGTGTTCATTCCCCGTTACCAAAGCCCGACCCGCAGGGCACTGCTGCTGGTGGCCAATGAGGTCAGCGGCACCGTGACAATCTATCAGGCCGGCAGCCAGAATGATGGGGTCACCCTGTCCCTGCTGCACAACAACGACGGCGAGTCCTCGCTGCTGCCGCTTGTAAACGACGCGAACGGCACCCCATTGCCGATCGGCGGGATCGCGGCTTTCAAAACCCTCACCGACCGGCAGATCCGGGAGGCCCGCGCAGCCGGTCATTCGGTGGTCAACGTTTACGCCGGCGACGCCTTCCTGGCCAGTGCGACGCTGGCCTGCAGCCTGCCGCCCAATCCGCCGGACACCCCGGTCTACGATGCCATCGCGCAGCGCAAAATCCCTTATGATGCCCACATTTTCGGCAACCACGAGTTCGATTTTGGGCCCGACTTCATGGAGAGGTTCATCCGCAGCTTCGAGGTTAACGGGGTCCTCAATCAGCCCTTCCTGAGCGCAAATCTGGACTTCAGCGCCGAACCCGGCTTCAGCGATTTGATCAAGGGCGACGGTTTGCTGGCGGGTCACAGCACCGACGGGCAGGTGGTGGCGCGCTCGGCTATCATCACCGACAAGGTCACCGGGCAGCGGTTCGGTATCGTCGGCGCCACCACGCCGGCCCTGCCGACCATTTCATCGCCGCGGGACGTCCTGGTGACCAGTGATGATCTCGAGAGCACCGCGGCCGTGGTGCAGGCCGAAGTCGATCGGCTGATGGCGGCGCCCTATCACATCCGGCGCATCATCTTCGTCAGCCACTTGCAGGATATCGACACCGATATCGAACTCGCCGTCCAGCTGCGCGGCGTGGACCTGCTGGTCGGCGGCGGGGGCGACGAGCTGCTGGTCAACCCGGACGTGCCGCTGGAAGACCAGCTTCTTCCGGGTGAGTCAGCCCCCATCGAAGGTGACTATCCCATCCAGACGCGGGATGCCGAGGGCAACACGGTCTATATCGTCACCACCGGCGGCAACTACAAATACCTGGGCCGGATCGTGGCCGTGTTCGACGGGAAGGGTCAGATCAGCGAAATCGTCAACCACCAGACATTTCCGCGGCGGGTCATCCCGAAGAGCGACGCCGCAGCCCAGCTGGGAATAACCGACGCCGTGGAACCCGATCCGGCCATCGTCGAAGATGTCATCGAACCGGTTGAAGCTTGCTTGGAAGAATTGCAGAAACCGATCATCGGCACCGAAGTACCACTCGATGTCTCGCGAGCTGGCTCACGCGGACGTGAGACGAACACCGGCAATCTTGTCGCCGACGCCTATCTGTACAACTACGACCAACTGGCCCCCATCAACGGCCTGCCCGCGCGCGACGACACGGTCATCGCGGTTCAGAACGGCGGCGGCATCCGGCAGAACGCCGGCGATGTCCTGCCGGTGGGCGGAGCAGTGCCCGGCACGATCACCCGTGACAACACTCTCAACGTGCTGGCCTTTTTGACCAATTCGGTCACCGTGGTGCAGGATGTGACCCCGGAAGATCTCAAGCAGATCCTGGAACGCGCGGCCAGCAGCATCGGTGGTGGCCAGTTCCTGCAGATCGGCGGATTACGGGTCGTATACGATCTCTCACGAACCGCGCAGGTCATCGCCAGCGACGGCACGGTGACGACACCGGGCGAACGCGTGGTGAGCGCAGAACTGCTCGACGGGACCGAAATGATCGCCGAAGGGGTCGTGGTATCCGGAGCTCCCAACGTCGCCATCGTCACCAACAGCTTTACCGCCGCCGGCGGCGACAACTACCCGTGGCTCGCGGAGAACCCCAACCAGTTGCAGTTCCCGGCAACCTACGAGCAAGCCTGGGTGGAATATTTGTTGAGTTTTCCAGTTCTGGGGCTGCCCACCATCCCGGCGGGGGATCCGCGTTACCAGCCGGACGGTGAGGGTCGCATCACATTTGTCAATGCGCCATAGTTCGGCTGCCCGTGTGCCGGCGACGAAGCCCCAAGAGGCGTATTCGGCCAACGCCTCTTCAGCCCATCGCACCGGCGGGGCGAACCCCAAAGCGGATATGGCCTTCGGCTTTACCACCAGAGCGGCCCCGATGAGGCCCGAAGGGAGGTGATACCCCATACGAACGGGTTTTCCCCGGCATTTCAGCCGGCCTAAAACGGAAATCAACCCCAATTCGAAAAAAGGAGAAACAACCAATGTGTATGCAAATGCCACGGAAAAAAGGGGCGAGGTCTTTTGGTCTGCTCCTGGTTCTTCTGATCGGGTTCGTTTTTCAGCGGCAACGGCTGCAGCCGAAGACAAATGGGGCGGTGACCATCGATGGCCGTGCTGGAGAGAAAAGGCCCCCGACGTTCAACTCGGCCCGCGGCCCTATTTCCTCGTCCAGAACATGGAGGAGGGGTGGCTCAAGCGCAGGCTGGCGGCATGCGCCGACGGCCCGTTTGAAAAAACCGATTTTTCGATCGGCCACCGCGGTGCCGCCCTCCAGTTTCCCGAGCACACCAAGGAATCCTACGAGGCGGCCGCGCGCATGGGGGCCGGCATCCTGGAGTGCGACGTGACCTTCACCAGCGACCGGGAGCTGGTTTGCCGCCACTCCCAGTGCGATTTGCACACCACGACCAATATCCTGGAGACAGAATTGGCCGAGAAATGTTCCGAACCCTTCACGCCGGCCGAATTCGATTCGGACGGAACACTTGTCAAGCCGGCATCCGCCAAGTGCTGCACCAGCGACATCACGCTGGCGGAGTTCAAAACCCTGCGCGGCAAGATGGACGCCGCCAACCCCTATGCCACAACCGTAGAAGAATACCTGGGGGGCACCCCCAATTGGCGCACCGACCTGTATGCCAGCTGCGGCACCCTGATGACCCACGCAGAGAGCATCGCGCTTTTCAAGGAACTTGGCGTGAAGATGACGCCGGAGCTGAAAAGCCCCAGTGTGGAGATGCCTTTTGAAGGCGATTACACCCAGGAAATCTATGCTCAGCAGATGATCGACGAGTACAAGGCCGCCCGGGTTCACCCGCGCAACGTTTTTCCGCAGTCCTTCAACATCGAAGATGTGCATTACTGGATAAAAAATACGCCCTGGTACGGCAAGCGGGCCGTGTATCTGGACGACGCCAACACTCCGGACGAACTGCCGTCGTTTTCCGAGCTCCAAACCTATGCGGATGAGGGCATCAAGATCGTGGGGCCGCCGATGTGGGCCCTTCTAACAGTTGACGGCAGTCGTATCGCACCCTCCACCTAAGCCCTGGATGCCCGGAAGGCCGGACTCGACATCATCACCTGGACCCTTGAGCGATCCGGCCCCCTCGAGAGCGGCGGCGGGTGGTATTATCAAACCCTCCCAGGCGTGATCCAGAGGGACGGGGACATGCTTACCGTTCTTGACGTGCTGGCCTGGGATGTCGGCATCCTGGGCATCTTCTCCGACTGGCCCGCCACCGTCACCTATTACGCCAACTGCATGGGGCTGAAGTAACGATCCGAACCGGTGGGCGGGGTGACACCGTCGAGCGCTGTCGCCCCGCCCGTTTTCCTCGATCCTGTCCCGGGAAAAAAGACTCCGGAAGTCGAGAAATCCGAGCTTGACAAAGAAGGGAGTCTTTACTATCGGGTAAAAGAGCACCGAAGCCCTGTGGATCCCGCTTGACCTTCCCAGACAGCAACCATCGGAGTTGTGCGCGCCCGATTGGTTTTGGGCCCACCATGCTTTTATCCTAAAAGCCAAGGGAGTCGCGGCGTGATGGCCCGGGATGCGGGAAAAACCCGTCGATTACGCCCATGTTACAAGCATAAGGGGCTTTAAATGGTCATCAGCCTGGTCAATCAGAAGGGCGGCGTCGGAAAAACCACGGTTGCCGTCAATTTGGCCTGCGGGTTGGCACTGCGGGATTTTTCCGTCCTACTGGTCGACTGCGACCCCCAAGGCAGTGTACTGCAGTGGCATTCCATTCAAAACCACGCCTTTCTCAGCGTCGAGCGGCCGGTTCAGCAGTTCGACGGCCAGCGCTTCCGCAAACGCGCGTCAAAATACGACTATGTCGTGGTTGACGCGCCCCCCGCCCTGGGCGACATTACCGTCAGTGTGCTGGACGCCGCCGACCTCGTTCTCATTCCGGTGGGTCCAAGTGCCCTTGACCTTTGGTCGAGCAAGCAAATTCTCGCCTTGCTCGAAAAAAGCCGTAACAAACGCCTTCGCAGCAAGGCCAAAGTTCTTATCTGCAGAAAAATACCCGGCACGCGCATCGGGCGCGAGGCCCGGGAGGCGGTCGACGTCTACGGCCTGGATATTGTGCCGGTGGAAATTTCGCAACGCATCGCCTATGTCGAGGCGATGACGGCCGGCCTCTCGGTGCTGCAATTCGCGCCTTCGAGTGCGGCGGCAGAGGAGATAACCGCTCTTTGTGACTTCGTCCTAAAACTGCCCTGAGGAGGAAACATGGCCAAAAGACGTCAGCTGAAAGATGCCGCGGCCGACCCGACGGTTGCGGTCGGACAACCGGTTCGACAATCCAGCGCTACTGCGCCGTCTCGATCGTGGCCGAAAATTATGCTATCGGTTGTTTCGGTGCTCGTCGGCGCCGTCGTTGGGGCCTTTATCAATCGCTATCTGAAAATCCTATAGCCACCGCACTCCGAAAAGTGATGATTCATCCCGCGCCGGGAAAAGCCGCGACGGTCATGTTGCCATCGGTGCCCCATCGCTTTCCTTGAACTTGGCGGAAAATGGAGCTTTTTGGATCGCAAACTGGTCGGTGCCTCCAATGAAGCAGTCCGGGAACTAAAAGAAAGCGGAGGCGTATCGCTGCGTTTTTCATTCCTATGTTGGAGGGAAACAGAGTTCGCCCTGACCGCGTTCGCATTTCATCAAAAAATCGGATTTTTCCGGGTGCTCCGCCGTATATCCGGGGATGATTATCACCATGGCCAAAACGGATAAGACAAAAAAACAAACCCCATGTTTCTACTGCGAAAATACTGGAATAGAAAAAAGTAAGATTACTACCTTGAAAGGGCCGGTTTATCAGTGCATAGCTGGAGCGGCCCCGCGGTTCTTGCGGCCCCACCGTCAAGTCCGCGGGCCGGCCTCAGGCCAGTGAAAGAAGAATGGGGACCAGCAGTTTTTCGTCAATATATGGCGCGCTGCGCATAGTAACCAGGCGGCAGTTGATCACCTTGATGCCGTGCTTCTCCAGCTGCAATGGGTTCAGCCGGCCGTTGTAATGGCCGCTGCGTTCATCAACCAGGATAAAATTCAGCACATCCCGCGGTTTTATCGCCTCAGGATCGTCCTTGCGAAGGTAGTTCAACAGACGATCCACCTGCCCTGCCAAATCCAGGCCGAACAATTCCGGGTCAATTCCCGTGTTGGGAATGAACACCTTTGGGCAATGATTGCCCTGAATCGCCGTGCCGACACCCTCCGGCAGAAGGTTGGCGATGAGGCTGGAGTAGAAGCTCCCCATGGGGTAGCAGATCAGATCGGCATCCGCGATCCAATTGCTCATCTTTTCCCTGAGGGAGACCACCGCCGGTTGCGGGTTCGTGCGCGACTCACTCAAGTATACCCGCTGAACCATGGCGGAAATGGGGGGCACCTCTTTTCCGGTTAGAAGATGTTGGCCCGCCAGGACAACACCGTTTTCCAGCTCGGCTATCAGATGAAGAGCCCGGCTTGTAACGGGGCGCACAACGCCGCGCACATTGGCAAGCTTGGAGAAGACATAAATCACCGGGTCCAGATGGCGCCGGTTGTCCAGGTAGCCGCTGGCAAGCACAAGATTGCCGATGCTCGCCCCGCACAGGTCAAAATCAGCCGGCATGTGCTGTAAAAAACTGTAGAGATACTGTCGGATGATTTTGCGCATGGGGTCCGGTATGCGTTTTATCAGCGGGTGATGCCCCTCCGCCATGCCTGCCAATTCCTCGCGAAGCTCAGCGCGGGATGCATCTTTGGGAAATCGGCAGGAAAAGAGTTTAAAAATCTCCGGGTTGCCGGTCAGGCTGCGATCCGCCAGCGCCATCAAGCGATTGCGAATGTCGCCGATAGCCGGCATGTGGAAAGCATCCCGCAGCTTGGCCGAACTGCCCCCGGAATCCACGGGGGTGATGATGTGGATGGAGTTGTGGGTGTAGTAAATCAGCTCCTCGCTGACTTTTCGCAGGGCGGTGCCGCCGGTGAAGAAAAGAATGCGGGGCGCAAGTTCGGGGCAGCGCCGGTAAAGCTCGAGGCGCGCAGGGTCCGGTAGATTGATCGATCGTGTGATCTCGATTTTCATCTCATGCCGGCGGCGTCAAATCGGCCGCCCTGGGGCCATTGCGGGCGTGTTTAGGGGCGTTGCTGCCAAAGGTCCAGGCAGGCCCGGGTGGCCGCCTCAAAATCGATACCGCCGCTGAACTCCCATACCGGACAGGAAGAAAGCAGATCGAGGTAACCGGCTTGGGTCGGCTCCGGCATCCGGCAGGCATCATCCGGCAGAAAAAACAGGCCGGCCGGCTTCATGAAGGCCGGCAGGAGGTCGGTCCGGTCGGCCAATGCCACCCGCTGGGTTGTCATCGGCTCCTGGTCGCGCCGCCAATTCAAGATCACCAGCCCCGACATCGGCGCGCTCAGCTCAAAGCGATCCGGTCCGAAACAGGCCTCGATGGGGGCGTCATACTTGTGCTCCAGATTCCACAACTCCTTGGGCGGCAGACCGCTGAAGCGTTGGCGCTCGGCTTCCGACATGACGCCCTGCAGCTGGGGGTTGTTGAGAGCGGTTCCCGGGTTGATGCGGGGCAGTTTGGCGACCCCGTGCATCATCA
>JAJDNY010000006.1 GCA_022340425.1 Desulfobacteraceae bacterium
GATCTTTCCGATGGACGGCTTGGCGCCCCCCCGCGCGCCGCCCCCCGCCCCGTCACCGGGTTGGCTCAACTGACGGGTGTAGACCTTCAGCACATTATGGATTTGGTAAGCCGGAACAAACATCGGTCTGCATCCTCGAAGGCCATTCGGTGTGCGGCGTTGCCCGTGGTGCTGGGCCGGTGGCGTCACCCCCCACCCCCGGCGCGGCACGCTTGCCAGCCGCCATCCATAACGCCCTCTATCGGTAGCGCGGCGCTCGGGCTTAACCTTGAATCTGCTGCAAGTAGTTCAATTATATATAATTTAACGGTAAGCCCAAACTTTTTTTGGCAGCGGCCGGAGGGTCAGTCATCAAAATCACCGGCCTCGCCCTTGTCGGTCTCCAGGCTTGCCGCACCGGCCACGATCTTTTTCGGCGTCCAATCGGCGAGGTCTTCGATCTGCCGCGCCTTGGGGCCGGGATCGTGCGAGCCGGCCGCGAGGATGGCGTCGATGGCCATCGGGGCGGTGTCGGCGGCATTCAACACATTGACCAGCATGTTGTAAACAAAGGCTTCCACCCTTTCTACCATGCGCTGCCGGACCGCTTTGGGCTGCCCCAAAAGCTTGTTTTCAAATGGCAGGTTGAGTTTTTTGTAGTTCCCGCCTTTCAGCCCATTGGCCTCCGCGTAGGCCACCATTTCGGCCCAGATGGCTTCGGAAACGCCCTCGCCGGAAAGCTTGACGAACATGCCGCTCTCGTCCTGGCGGGCGTTGCCGTAATCGTTGACCTCCAAACCCCAGGAGACCATCTGCAGCGCGGTGGCCACATTGGCCTTGGTCGTGCGGGTGCGGGCAACGATCTCCCGCAGGCGCTCGGAGCTGTTGCCGGAGGTGCCGTGCTGGGCGCCGCTGACCCCGTATGGTTTCAAGGCATCGTGGATCCGGGCGGTGAGATCCACCTGAATCCCCTGTCCGGTGGCCTCCAGTCCGTGGGTGGTGCCGTTGTTGAGGGCGATCCAGTCGGGAAAAATCCCGTGGGCGTTAAGTCCCCGGATCAGGAAAAGGGCCTCGGCCACCGTCGAAAGCCCGCTTTTGCCCTTGATTTCGCCCACCTCGGTTTCCAGCCCGGCCCACGCGGGAACGGTCGGGATCAGGGCCAGACTGGCCAGCAGGTTCTGATCGTCGGGCAGGTGGGATGCGTCGATGGCGATGGAGGTGATGCCGGCATCGAAAATCGAGGGGATTTCGGTTTTGGCGACCGCGATGTCCCCTTCTTTCTTGATGCCGTAATGGTCCGCGTGAATCGCCACCGGCACCGTGATCCCCAGCTGATTGCAAAGGGCGTCCACCTGGCGCGCGATGTTCCAATAGTTGACCGCACAGTAGGCATTCGCGCCGCCTTCGGAGCGCGCGATTTCAATGATCAGGGCGGCATTGGCCCGCTGGGCGGCCTGCAGGGCCCCATGGATCACAAAATGGCTGCGTCCGTTGGCGGCCATGGCGATCGCCTGGCCTTTGGCCAGCATGGCTCGGTCGATGAATTTACCGCTGACAAGCAGTGCCCGGGAATTGGGGAAGAGCTCTTGAATGTTGGGCGGCCGGCCGATTTTCAGGGCTCTGTCGAAATCTGACATAAACGCGTCCTCCGTGTGGTGGGGTATGGAATGCGAAGATCGGGTTCGAAGCCCCGGCGGGCACCCGGGGCGCCTGCGGCAGGCTCACCTCTTTTCAGGCATAGACGTCGATCAAGCGCCCGATGCAGACGTCGGCCCCGCCGACCGCCTCAAGACGAACCGTGTAGCGCGTGGCACAACCGAAATCGGCCCCGCTGGCGCCGGCCATCGGTTTCAGCTGCACCACTGCGGGGCGTGGGGCCGGCCTGCGTTCCGCAAGTGCGGTAGGCCCTGCGGGGCGGCAGGCCGGCAGGTTTTCGGGCGGCGCGTAGGCCACCGGGGGGAATTGGGTCTTCGGAAAGGAGGCTGTCATAGGGTAACCGTCAAAGGCCTACCGACCACCTTGGGGCCGCGGCCCGGTTCAGGCGTAATCGTAGAGTTGGTATTCGGCCGCTTTTCCTGTCAGGGCGTCGATCTCCTTCTGAACCGCCAGGCGCTCGGGATTTTCAAACCAGTTCCGCCAGTCCTGGAGGGAAAGCCACGTGCTGATGACCAGATATTCGCCCGGATTTTCAATGCTGCGCAGGGTTTCGCCGGAAATGTAGCCGGGCTGATTGGTTGCCAGCGTTCGCATCTTTTTGACCAGGGGCAACAACTCCCGGATTTTATCCGCCGACAAGTGCCTTTTGATGAGAATCTTGATCGCCATTGGACCCCCTTTCGTGTGCCGTGATCCGCACGTTCGCCGCCTTCCGCCGGAGATGAAACCGACCCAAGGGAAAGAAACCCGGCTGATCCCAATTATTTACTGACAACTATAGGAAAGAGCCGCCCCGGGTGTCAAGCGAAAAGCCGCGCCCCCACCCTACCACCGGAGGCTGCGGGCCTGGGGGCAGCGTTTGGATGGCGGCGCGGTGTTCCCGGTTTTCAGCGTCGCACGGCATCGCGATGTCGCCGGATGCAACATAACTAATTGTTAATAAAGTGTATTTGTTCGCCACAACCCCACCATTGAGCGTTTCTTCAAATTTGTTTTGTCAAAACGGCTGTAATTATTATATATGGCGGCCATCCGGGGGGCAGGCCCCGAGAGGGCCCCGCCACAGCCCGTGGGAATGATCGATACCGTGTCGCGCTTGACGGGACCGGCAAATCCAAAACAGACGGCTTAGAGGTGAAATCCCATGGCACACTTACGGTTTCTGGCCCTTTTGGGTGTTTTGTTGCTGCTGACCGCCTGTGGGCCCAAGGTACGCTTGGCCCCCGAGACGATCGCGCCAACTCCCGACCAGTCCCTTCTGGAAACGGCTCGCCGGAATCTGACCGCCGGAGAGGATCTGGAGGCCTTGGTGGCCTTGGACACCCTGGTCGCGCGCTACCCCGACAGCCGCCTGGTGCCCGAGGCGCTGCTGCAGGCTGGCGCCATCCGTACACGGTTGGGAGACATGCACGGCGCCCGGGAGGCCTTCAACCGGGTGGTCACCGACTTTGCCGCAAGCCCCCAGGCGCAGACTGCGGCCGTGGCTTTCCTGCAAACCTATTACCGGGAAGGCCAGTACCAGCGGGTGATCCAAGAAGCGCCGGCGCTTTTCAAACAGCTCACCTCTTCGGAAGATCTGTTCAATGCCTACCTGCTGACCGGCGATGCCCATGGCGCCAGCGACGCCCCGGCCGAGGCCCTGGACTACTACGCCCGGGCCCTGGAACTGGCACCGGAGCGGGTGGAAGCAGTGGCCGAACGTTTGCACCAGGTTCTGCCGAAACTCGATCCGGCGCTGCTCGAAGAACTGCTGGCGAAAACCAGCAACCCCGTCCTGGCCGGCTTTCTGCTCTTTGAACTGGCGCTTCAGCAGGTGAATGCGGGGCAGTATGGGGCGGCTGAGCAGACCCTGGCCGATTTCGAGGCCCGTTTCCCCGGGCATCCGTCCGCGCCCCAGGCGGTGGAACTCCGACAGGCGCTGCAGCAGCGTCTGCCGGCCGATGTGGCGTTGGGCTGCCTGCTGCCGATGAGCGGCGGTTACCGCGACTACGGGGCCCGGGCCCTGAAAGGTATCCAGCTGGCCTTGAGCCGCTATGCGGCGGACAACCCGGAGGCCGGGGTGCGGTTGGTGGTCAAGGACACCGCTTCGGACCCCCGGACGGCGATCACGCGGGTCCAGGAGCTGGCCCAGGAAAAGGTCACGGCGATTGTCGGGCCGCTCGTGACGGCCCCGGAGGCAGCCGCCGAGGCCCAGCTGCTGGGCATCCCGATCATCACCCTGACCCAGAAACAGGACATCGTGGATATCGGGGACTATGTCTTCCGCAATTTTCTCACCCCCCGGATGCAAGCCCGGGCGCTGGCGGCCTATGCCACCCAGACGCTGGGGGTCGGGCGTTTTGCGATTCTCTACCCCGATGAGACCTATGGCAGAACTTTCATGGCCGTCTTCTGGGACGAGGTTCTGGCCCATGGCGGAGAGATTACCGGGCTGGAAGCCTATCCCCCCGAAATGACCGATTTTGCCGACCCCATCAAAAGGCTGAGCGGCCGCTTCTATGACTTCCCGGCAGGCCTTCGCACGCCAGCGCCGGAAACGATCGCCGCCGATGACGGCGATGGGCAGGAGCCGGCGGCCATCATCGACTTCGATGCCGTGTTCATTCCGGACAGCGCCGCGACCGTCGGTTTGATCGTCCCCCAACTGGCCTTCTACGACATCCAGCAGGTGCACCTGCTGGGCACCAACCTGTGGCACTCCCAGCACCTGGTGGAAATCGCCGCGCGCTATGTGCAGGGCGCGTTTCTGACCGACGGCTTCTTCGCCGAGAGTACGGCCCCCGAGGTCTCCCGATTCGCGGCCGACTTCCAGGCGACGTTCGATTCCACGCCGGGCTTCATCGAGGCCATCGCCTATGACTCGGCCATGCTGATTTTCCAGACCGCCGGCGCCCCGGCCATCGACCTGCAGGGCGGCCTGAAGGAACGCCTGGCAACCCTGGAGGGGTATCGCGGCGTGACCGGCCTGACCGCCTTTGAAGCCAATGGCGAGGCGCGCAAAACAGCCTGGCTGCTCACCATCCGCGGTTACCGTTTTGAGGAGATCGGCTACCCCTGAGAGCGCCGGCGGTGGTTTCTCGCGGCTGCCTGACCTGGGCGGCGGCCGCGCATGCCGGCAGCCGGGCCCTGAAAAGACGACGGACCTCCGGTGCAGGCCGGTGGCGCTCAGAGAAGGTCGTAGGCCCTTAAAAACGCCATCAAATCCGCCTCCCACACGGGATCGCGGGCATCGGCCGGGAGGGCGGCGGCATCGCTGGCGATGATGCCCACCCGCTGCAGGATGGTTTTGAGCTGAACCGCGGGGGTCGTGCGGCACAACGCCCCCAGAGCGCGCAGCATGATACCGGATTCCAGCAGGGTCGTGGGGTGGGAAGTAAAAGGCCGGTCCTCTTCCAGCCAGTTGAGCGAAGAGCGCGTGACGGCCTGCCAGACCCGCGGCAGCAGGTTGCTGCCGCCGGCCACAACCCCGCCGGAGGCCGGGCTTTTCAGAAAGCCCCGCTCATCGCCGTCGTAAAACGTGAACAGGTCACGGTTCCTCAGCGCCAGGTGATAGTTGAGGGCCCGCTTGAGGTCCCCGACAAAGATCAGACCCACCAGGGCCGGGTTGGCGGCGATTTTTTTGAGCACGCCGGTCCGGATGTTCTTCAGGCGCCCGGGCCCCTTCAGAGGCTGGACCAGTGACGGGTGGTTGGCGACGATGAAGGGAAAGCGGGTTTCAGCGGCCAGTTCGCGGTAGAACTGCGGCAAGCCGCGGTTGCTGTGGTAGACCAGGGGGTAGTCCACCCAAAAAACACCCCCCGGATCGCCGCCGCGGCTCAGCAACGCCTCGGCGGTCTGCATGAACCGCCGGGTATCGGTCGGCTGCCGGCCGGTCACCGTCACCAGCAGCGGCTTTTGACCCTCGGCGGCGTCGCGCACCGCAGCCAGCAGGTCCAGGCGAAGGGCCTCGGAGAGCGCCCCTGCCTCCCCCCAAACCAGGTCCCCCACCAGCAGCGCATCGGCGAAGCGCTGCACATGCCCGATCAGCCGCTGCAGAGAAGTCAGATCCAAATCGCCCCGGGACGTCAGCGGTGTGACCAGGGGGCAGATCAGCCCCCGGGGGGCCTGGGGGGTTTCAGCGGCCATTGAACTTGAATTCACCTTTCCCCAGAATGTCGTGCAGATGCAGCACCCCCCTGAGCTTGCCGATGGGGTTGGTGATGGGCAGGACCGTGATCTGACAATGCTCCATCAGGTTGAGCGCGTCGAAGGCCGGCGTCTCGGGGCTGACCGAGCGGGGATGGGGGGTCATGACGGCATCCACCACCTCCCCAAAGATGTCGCCGTGGTGCAAAAGCCAGCGCCGGATGTCGCCGTCGGTGACGATCCCGGCGAGAAAACCGTCCGGCTGCACGACCAGGGTGGCCCCCAGCCTGCAGCGATCAATTTCCCTGAGGGCCTCCGCCATGGGGGTGCCCGGGGCCACCTGCGGAACGACGGCGCCGGTCAGCATGAAGTCCCCCACGCAGCGGGAAAGCCGCTGCCCCAGCGAACCGCCGGGGTGGAATTTCCTGAAATCGGAGGTCTTGAAGTTCTTGCGGTTGATGAGCACCACCGCCAGCGCATCCCCCATCGCCAGTAGCGCCGTGGTGCTGGCGGTGGGGGCCAGGCCCAGGGGACAGGCCTCGCGCGCCACCCCGACGTCGATCACGATGTCGCTCGCCTTGGCCAGGGTGGAGCCGGTCTTGCCCGTCAGGGCGATCACGGTGCAGCCGATGTCGCGGATGATGGGCACCAGCATGTTGAGCTCTTCGGTCTCGCCGCTGTTGGAAAGCGCCAGGAACACGTCGTCGCGGCTGACGATCCCGAGGTCGCCGTGCATGGCCTCCAC
>JAJDNY010000007.1 GCA_022340425.1 Desulfobacteraceae bacterium
ACCTTCATTCCGCGCGTCTTGAAATCTCCCAGAGCCCGGTCAGAAAAGGCAAGGTTCAGCTGGATGAGTTTCTCGAGGCGGAGCTGAGCCAGGAGCCCCAGATCGGGTTCATCGTCGGGGTGGGGGCCAACGACGTCAGCGGGATGCTGCTGCCCATCGCCACCAGCCTGACCTACAGCATCGACCCCGAAAATGTACTGGTCACCGGCGCGGTCTCCAGTTCGGCGGCCGCGGCGGCCGAACTGGACATGGCGGTCCAGATGACCCAGCAGTCGGCCAAGGAGGCGCTCACGATGGTCAAAAACTACCTCCAGGAGCTCACCCCGGCCATCAGCATGCCCAAACTGCTGGGCGAGTTCCTGGACAAATACACCATTCACCACCAGCTGCTTTCGGCCTCCTACAACGTCGGCGGCCCATCGGCGGGCTACGCCCTGGCGATCAACACCCTCTCGGCCCTGCTGCACATCGCGGTCTACCACGACTTCGGCATCACCGGCGCCCCCTGGACCAAGGGGATCAAGAAGGGCGAGGTGGGCGGCAGCGTGATCATCGGCGGGCACAAGAAGAAAGCCGAAAAAGTGCTGCTGCACCTGCGCCGGATGTACATGCCGCTGCAGAACTACAAGGACCTGGAGCCCGATTTTTTGATGAGCTACTGGTCCCAGGACAAGGACATCCTGGGGGTCAGCAATTTCGGCGACCTGGTGCCGGAAGTGGTCTGGCTGGGGCCGGACTATGAGGAAAAACTGCTGGAGCTGATCGACATCCGCATCCACTACAAAATCAACAAATACCAGGGCAAAAAGCCCGACGAAAGCGTCAAGCAGCGTATTCTGGAGCTCAAGACGGCGCTGCGCAGCCAGCTGGAGCAGGAACTCGTCCACCGGGTGGAAGCCATCCGGCGCTACCTGCGCAACCCCGAAAAAGACCCCCACCTTTCGCTGGAGGAAATCCTGCGCGCCAAGCCCCGCCCACCCAGGCCGCTGATCGACCCGCTGATGCGCGTGATCCGCAGGCGGCGCCTCTGGCTCAACCGAAAAAAGGACGAACCCGAAGCGCAAGAGCCGCCGCGCCTCTGAACGGCTTCCCCGGCGGCCCCCGGGGTGCTTTCTTGCGTTCGGAAAAAGCGCCAAACTCAGGGCGCGCAGATGAATTCCTCAGGGGCCAGCCGCAGGCCGTCGCAGAAGCGCCCCGCTACCTGCGCCAAGCTCGCGGGAAGCTCCCGCGGGCCGCCCTTGACCGCGATGAAGGTCGCCGCCGCGCCCGGGCCGATCGGCCCGGCGTCAGGCAACCCCAGCAGCCGGGCACCGTTGATTGTGGCGCAGCGCACCGCCTCCTCGACGCTGAAACCGGCCGTCATCAGAATCCCCATTTCTTCGCGCAGCGCCCGGCCGTGATGAACCCCCAAACTACCGGCGTCGGTCCCCAGGGCCACCGTCACGCCGAGGGCGCGCGCGGTCTGCAGCTGCACCAGCTGGTGCTCCAGATTGCGCAGCGCCCCCCCGGCCTCGCGCGAAGCGGGGTCCAGGCTGCGGGCGTAGGCCTGCATGGTCACCGCCGTGGGCACCCAGACCGCGGTGCCGGCCGCCATTTGTGCCAGGTTCTCGGTACCCATGAAAAACCCGTGTTCGATGGAATCGCATCCGGCCGCCAGGGCCAGCCCCACCGGCAGCGCCCCATTGGCGTGCACCATGACCTTCAGCCCCCGCCGGTGGGCGGCCCGCACGGCCGCGCGCAATTCCTCCAGCTGAAACTGCGGCGGGGTCTCGCGCCCGAAGCAGACCAGGCTGTTGAGCCCCGAATTGACGATCTTGACATGGTCGGGCAGCCGCTGCCCTCGCCGCCCAGCCAGATCCAGGGCGGCTTCAAGGGATTCTCCCAGGGAACCGGCAACGACCGCCGGGCGGGCGATCAGCCGGCCGTACCGTCCCGGGGCGTGCCAGGCGACGCCGGCCACCCGCAGCCGCAGGGCCCCCGGTGCGGCCGCCGGGGCTTCGTCCCTGAAACGCAGGGCATGGCCCTGGCGGTCGCCCCCGTCTCGGACGGCCAGCACACCGGCGGCCAAATGCTGGCGCAGGTGGTGGAGAATCACCGGCCGCATATCTTCGTAGCCGGCGGTCAACTGGTGCTCGCGGATGAGCGGATCGGGCGTGCCGGACATGAAGAGATGGACATGGCTGTCCACCAGGGCGGGCATCAGGGTGCAATCGCTGAAATCAAGATCGGCGGCCGCGTCGGCCCCACCGCCAGCCAGGGGCTGGATGGCGCCAAAGCGCCCGTTCACGATCTCCAGCCGCAGGTTGCGCCGGGCCGGCTGCCCGCTGCCGTCGATCAGCCAACCGGCGACCACCCCGCGCGCGCCGCCGGAGGCTAATTTTTTATTGTTTGACAAAAGCCGAGACCTTCATTTATTGAGACTCTTCGACGCTCACCCAAGCGCCTGACCCCCGCTCTGCAGAGGCATACGCGATGCACGGCCATGTCGCCCGGCAACCGATTTTCGATAAAAACCTGAACCTTTTCGGTTACGAACTGCTCTTCCGGGACGGCGCCCTGACCTTCCCCACGGATGTCAGCGGCGATACGGCCACCTCGGAGCTGCTCTCCAGCACCTTTCTGACCAGCGACATCTACACCTACACCGGCATCAAGAAGGCGTTTGTCAACTTCACCCGCAACCACCTGGTCAACCGCATTCCGCTGCTCTTCCCCCGCGAAATCACGGTCGTGGAAATTCTCGAGGACGTAAGCCCCGAGGCGGAGGTCGTGGCCGCCTGCCAGGAAATCGCCCAAAAGGGGTTCACCATTGCCCTGGACGATTTTGTCTACCGGGCCGAGCTCAAACCCCTGATCGCCCTTTCCGAGATCGTCAAGATCGATTTCCGCAACACCAGCCCCGAGCGCATCAGCGCCTACTTCAACCTGCTCAAACGTGACAAAAAGCGCATGCTGGCCGAGAAGGTCGAAACTTACGAGGAGTTCAAGCGCGGGCGCGACATGGGCTTCCAGTACTTCCAGGGCTATTTTTTCGCGCGCCCCGAGGTCATCCAAGGCCGCACCCTCTCCACCCCCGAGATTCACCTGCTGCGGCTGATGGCCGCCGTCCAGGGCCGGGAACTGGATTTCGACCAGATCGAAAACCATATCAAGCGCGACATCACCGTTTCCTACAAACTCCTACGCTACATCAACTCGGCCTACTTCCGCCGCCTGCAGGAGATCACCGCCATCAAGCAGGCCATCCTGCTGCTGGGCGAAGTCGGGATCCGCCGCTTCGTCTCCCTCATGGCCATGGCCAAGCTGGCCAAGGGCAAACCCCAGGAACTGGCGAACCTCTCGGCCATCCGCGCCCGCTTCTGTGAACTCCTGGGAAGCCGGCTGAAACTGAGCGAAAACGCCGGGGAACTCTTCACCGTGGGACTTTTCTCGCTGATCGACGCCATCATGGACGACAGCATGGAAAACGTCCTGCAAAAGCTGCCCTTCAGCCAAAGCATCAAGGAGGCCCTGGTGGGGCAAAACGGTCCGTTGGGAGAGGTCCTGCAGCTGGTCATCGCCTATGAACGCGGCGGCTGGCAGGCGCTTTCGGAGCTCTGCGGGCGGGTGGGCATCCCCGAGGAGACCCTGCCCCCGCTTTACCGCGAAACCCTCGCCTGGGCCCAGGCCCTGGATGCACCCTAGCCCGTTCTCAAACGGCGGCTTCCAGCAGCGCGCAGCGCAGAAGGTCCAGTGCTTTCATGGCGAAACGCGTCTTGTTGGCCAGGCGCCGGCCGGAGGTAAACCGGAACCGGAAGGCATTCGCAGCCTGCGGCCCGGCCAGACCGATACAGACCGTGCCCACCGGCTTCTCGGGGCTGCCGCCATCCGGCCCGGCGATGCCGCTGGTGGCCAGCCCGTAGGTGGCGCCGGCCACCCGCCGCACCCCGACGGCCATCTCGCGCGCGGTCTCCTCATGGACCGCACCCACCCGCGCCAGGGTCTGACCATCGACCCCCAGCACCCCGCTCTTGGCGCTGTTGGCGTAGGTCACCCCCCCGAATAGAAAAAAGCCCGAACTGCCGGGAACGTTGGTCAGCCAGTGGCAGATCAGCCCGCCGGTGCAGCTTTCGGCCACCGCCAGGGTGGCCTTGCGGGCCAGCAGAAGCCGCCCGACCACCGTTTCCATCGCCTCCCCGCCCTCGGAGAAGACAGCCGGCCCCAACCGCTCCCGCACCCAGCCGGCGGCAGCGGCCAGGTGCTGGTCGAGATCCCTGCCAGCAGCGCCGCTGAGGTAGAGCTTGACCTGAATCTGGGGAAAGTCGGCCCGCAGGCCAAGCCGGACGCCCGGGAATTTTTCAGGCAAAGGCGCCAGCCGATCCCCCACCGCCGCCTCGGTTTCGCCGAAGACGGAGACGGTGTGGGTCAGATGACGCTCGCGAGCTGCCGGCAGCAGGCGGTGCAGGCGGGGCAGCACCTGCTCGGCCAGCATGCGGCGCATTTCGTGGGGGACCCCCGGCAGGAAGAAAAACCGGCAGCGGCCGATGACCATCTCAAACCCCGGGGCGCTGCCGACGGGGTTGGCCAGCCAGTCCGCCCCTTCGGGCAGCAGCGCCTGTTTGCGCTGGGAGGGGCTCAGCGGGATGCCCAGAGCTTGCAGAAAGCGTTGCACCGCCGCCAGCGCTTCGGGGTTGAGCACGGTCGCGACACCGGCCGCGCGGGCGGCGGCGGCCGCGCTGAGGTCATCAACCGTGGGCCCCAGTCCCCCGGTAACCACCGCCACCTCGGCCCGAACGCCGATTTCCTTCAGGGTCGCCGCCAAAAGCGCCAGATCGTCCCCCACGCAGAGGTGCCGGACCACCGTCAGGCCCTCCTGCTCCAACCGCCGCGCAATATGGGCGGAATTACTGTCGAGGACGGCGCCCGTCCGGATTTCCTCGCCGGTGGCCAGAATTTCTGCTTGCATGTCGGCTCCCTGGGCATCGGGCCTCTGCCGCCGGATGCGGGTTGACGCCCCCTGGAATCCTCCCTATACTGGGTTTCACCCCCGGAGGCAAGGGTCCCGCCGGGAAGATCCCTGTAACTGGGAGTAGCCGGATGCGGTTTTGGCTCATCATTTTGGGATTGGTTTACCTGGTCTCGCCGGTGGATCTTTTTTCGGATTTTTTCATCGGGTGGGGCTGGCTGGACGATCTTTTGATCCTCTGGCTCCTGTGGCACTTCCTCCTCAAGAACTGGATCAGCGACCGGAGCGCCGGCAACCCGGACGGCCACCAGAGCGACGAACGCTTCGAGCAGCAGCGGTCGGATTCCGCCGCCGGGCAGCCGTCAAGGTCCGCCGATCCTTTTGCGGTGCTGGGGGTGAGGCCGGGCGCACCGGCCGAGGACATCAAGGCGGCCTACCGGCGCCTGGTCAACCGCTACCATCCGGACAAGCTGCAGCACCTCGGGGAGGAGTTTCGCCAGTTGGCCGAAAAAAAATTCAAGGACATTCAGAGCGCGTATCAGTCGCTCAAAGACGCGGGGCAGGTGTAGGCGGGAAAGGCGATCAAAAGCCTTTGGGGAAGCGCTGCTGCATGCCGGCAAAAACCCCCCAAACGGCGGCAAATCCGTAGCCAACGAGAAAAGGGGGCGTAAAACGCCCCCCATGTAATCTTCGCGAACCGGCTGCGATATCAGCGCTTGGAGAACTGGAAGCGGGCGCGGGCGCCCCGTTGGCCGTACTTTTTGCGCTCTTTGGCCCGGGGATCGCGTCTGATGAACCCGGCGCGCTTGAGCAGCTTGCGGAACTCGGGATTGGCAACCAGCAGCGCGCGCGTGATGCCGTGGCGGATGGCGCCGGCTTGGCCGCTGGTGCCGCCGCCCAGGACCCGGATCTTGACATCGTAGGCCCCGAGGGTGTTGGTGGCTTCAAACGGTTGGGCGAGGGTCTTGCGGGCGGATTGCAGTTTGAAATAATCTTCCAGCGGGCGGTCGTTGACCGTGATCTGCCCCGTGCCGGGCATTATCCACGTCCGGGCGATGGAGGTTTTGCGTTTTCCGGTGGCGTAGTAAACTTCTTTTTCCATTCGATTCACCCTTCTAAGAAAATTCCAAAACTTCGGGCTGCTGGGCCTCGTGGGGATGCTGGCTGCCGGCGTAGACCTTGAGCTTTTTAAACAGCTGACGGCCCAGCCGGTTTTTGGGTAGCATCCCCTTGACGGCGAAACGGATCAGGTCTTCCGGACGTTTTTCCAGGAGTTTACGGGCCGTGATGGTCTTCAGCCCCCCCATGTAGCCGCTGTGGCGATAGTAGTTTTTCTGGTCCCACTTGCGTCCGGTGAGTCGGATCTTGTCGGCATTGACGACCACGATCCAATCACCGGTGTCCGCGTGGGGGGTGAAAAGCGGGTTGTGTTTGCCCCGCAGACGGGCGGCGACCGATGTGGCAAGCCGCCCCAGAACGGCGTCCTGGGCGTTGACCACGTACCACTTCTCCTGATTGTCGGCCCTCTTGGCACTGTAGGTGTATTTTTTCACGATTCAAGCTCCTGTTGAAAGAATCCGGATTTGATAAATAAATTCGCCGCCGATGTCAAGGGAAAAACAGCCCGGGCGCACAACACCCCGCCGTCGCCCCGCCTTGACAGCGGTCCGCCGTTGGGGTTAGGCTTCGCTTTAAAAGCTGCGATCCAGCGGCAGCCTCCAAAAGGAGCCCCTACCCATGGGCGGCACCAATCCCGACAGGCTTTCGGTGATGACCTTCAACCTGCGTTTCGGCCTCGCGGACGACGGCGCCAACGGCTGGGAGTTTCGACGCCGGTCCGTGGGCGCCCTTTTGCGGAATTTCCAGGCCGATTTTATGGGGTTTCAGGAGGTCAACCACTTCCAGGCCGATTTTCTGCAGACCCTCCTCAGCGCCCACCGCCTGATCGGCCAGCGCCAGCCGGCCCCGCCCTTCTGGCAAAACAACCTGATCTTCTACCACCGCGCGTGGCGCTGCGTTCACCGCGAGCATTTCTTCCTCAGCGCCACCCCCGGCATCCCCAGCCGCTTCCCGGACAGCCGCTGGCCGCGGCAGTGCACCCTGGGGGTCTTCCAGAGCGGATCGCGCAGGCTGGCGTGTATCAACACCCATTTCGACTTCGAAGACGACATCCAGGTGCGCAGCGCCCGGATCATCCTCCAGCGCCTGGCCCAGCTGCCGGCATCCCAGGCAAGCCTCCTGCTGGGCGATTTCAACGCCGACCCCTCCCGGCCCTGTTACCGGGTTTTCACCGGCGGCGGGCCGGAAACCGGCACCGAAGGCGGCCCCGCTTTCCGGAATGTTTGCAGCCCTCCCTTTCCCGCCACGTTTCACGGTTTCAAGGGCGGCCGCAGCGGCCGGCACATCGACTGGATTCTTTACCGCGGCGGGCTGGCACCGGAAACCTGCCGGGTTATCGAGGAACGCTTCGAGGGCCGTTATCCGTCCGACCACTACCCGCTACGGGCGGTCTTCCGCTGGCAACCCCACCCAAAACCCCAAAACGACTGAGCAGGCCTTGAACCGGCCGCCGGTCCGCCCCGCAGACTCAGGGCAGCGCCCAGGAGCGCGCCACGATGCGGCTGTCGGGCGGGGCCGCCCGGCGGGTCTGCATCTCTTGCAGCACCCGGCCGGCCCCCGCGCGATCGCTAAAACGGCCCACGAACACCCGGTAGTAGCTTCCCTTGCCGGGGACCCAGGCGGCCAGCACGAAACTGTCGTAGGCCATCTCGGCCAGGGCGTGGGCTCGCTTTTCGGCCCGGGCGCGCCGGGTGAAGGAATCCGTGTGAATGCTGTAAGGCAAGGCCTTGGGCCAGGCCGCGGCCGGGTCGTGGGCCGCAGGTTGGCCGACCGTCAGCGGCAAGGGTTCGGCGGCGCTTTGGACCCGCCCCGCGGCCGGGGCCCCGGCTCCCGGCCAGGCCGTCAGATCCAGATCGAAATCCCGCTGCAGGAGGATCCGGCCGTTTTTTTCAAAGACGGCCACCGTTGCCGCTTTCAAGCGTTCCGGGGCCTCCACCGCTTCGGCCCGGAAGGTTTGATAAATGTGGTGGGCGATGGAAAAATACTGCCCCTGCTTTACATCGGCCGGTTTGCCGTCCACCAGCGCCGCGGCGGGCAGCACCCGCCAGCGTTCGGGGCCGGCCTCGCCGGGCTTCAAGTAGACAAAGCTGTAGCCGGCAAGCGGGCCACCGCTGTTTCCCGTGTTGACGATTTTAAATCGGATCTCCAGGCCGCGGCTGTCGGCTTCCGGGCTAACGCTGAAGTCCGCCACCTCCAGGAGCGGCGGCGGGGGCTCCGTGATCCCTGCCGGAGCCGTTTGAGCGGCAACCACCGGCTGCCCGGCGGGGGCCGCTTCCGCCGCCGGGAGGTCGCGGGCACCATCGGCAGCGCCTTCAAGAACCTCCTGGGGGCCTTGGATGGCGACCAACCGCGCCATCAGGACATCCTTCTGGTCGCGCAGGTCCCGAAAGGTCACGCGCGCCGCCTGCAGCTCCCCCAGGAGCTGCTGCTTCTGGTGGAAGCTCCGGACCAAAAGCACCGCGAGAACCACGGCGACGGCCGCCAGGACCACCAGGGCGGCTGTCAGGCCGAGCAGCACGAGCCGCCAGCGGCGCCAAGCCGGGGAGTGGTTCGACCTTTCATCCGGAGCGAAGGCCCACCGGTTGGGGGGCGGCGGCGGAGAGGCTGGCGGGGGAGTGACGTCCATTTTTCCCAAGTCTCAGTGATGTTCAGGCCCCGGCCGGCCAGGCCACGCGCACCGCCGCGCCCCTGCCGACGGCCAGGGTTTCGGCGGCGTTGCCGCAGTTGACGGCGATCTCCAGGGTGGCGCGGCTGCCGATCAGGGCCACCGGCCGGTGGGACGCGGCGGCCGCGTAACTGCTGACGAGGCCCTGGATGCGCTGCCCCCCGATCTCCACCTCCAGCTGCGAATGGACCGCAGCCCCCAGCAGACCCGCGTCAATATTGGTGATCAGGTTGCCGAAACGATCCACTGCAACAACGACGCCGCTGACGGCATCGGCCCCGTCCGGGCGCGCCGAGGGCAGATCGATGCGCACCAGGTCACCGGCCGCCATGGGCGGTCCCAGGCGTTTCAGGGACATCCCGTCGGCCACGGCGGCCGCCACCGGTGCAAAAATATCGCGACCGTGAAAGGTCCGGCTGATCGGCTCCAGGAAAAAGGCGGCGTTTTCGACCCGCACGACCGCCTTCGGCCGGGGGTCCTGCAAAACGGCGCTCAAAACACCGTTGTCGGGCGCGAGAAAAAGCGGCCCGTCCTCCAGAGAAAGGATCACCACCGCCCGCTGGCTGCCGACCCCTGGGTCCACCACCACCACGTGCAGCGTGGATTGCGGAAAGTAGGGGTAGGCGGCCTTGAGCATCAGGGCCGCGCCGGGCACGTCCTGGGGGTCCAGCATGTGGGAGATATCCACCACCACCGCGTTGGGTTTGCGGGCCAGGATAACCCCTTTGACGACCCCCACGTACTCGTCCCGGGTGCCGAAATCGGTCAGCAGGCTGATCAGGCGCATGGGTTCAGGGTCCGTTAGAAAAGCGATTTCTGAACGGGGACCCCCAGATGCCGGTGAGCGCTTTCGGAGGTTTTGCGCCCCGCTGAGGTCCGCATGATATAACCTATCTTAAGCAGATAGGGCTCCACCACGTCCACCAGGGTATCGCCCTCCTCCTGCAGGGTGGCGGCAATCGCCTCGATTCCCACCGGCCCGCCGTTGTAATAGCGGACGATGGTTTTCAGATAGCGCCGGTCAAGCGGCGTCAGCCCCTTTTCGTCGACCCCTTCCAGGGCCAGGGCGGCGGTCACGTTGGCACGGCTGATGACCCCGTCGGCCCGCACCTGGGCATAGTCCCGAACGCGCTTCAGGAGGCGGTTGACGATCCGCGGCGTGCCCCGGCAGCGCCGGGCGAGTTCGGCCGCCCCGCCGTGATCGATTTCGACCTCCAGCAGCGCCGCGGAACGCTGGACGATCTTGACGAGGTCGGCTTCGGCGTAAAAATCCAGGCTGCGAAAAATGCCGAAGCGGTCCCGCAGGGGGGCCGAAAGGAGCCCCACGCGGGTGGTGGCCCCCACGAGGGTGAAGCGCTTCAGGCGAAAGCGGTGACTGCGGGCATGAGCCCCTTTGTCGAAAATGAAATCCACCGCGAAGTCCTCCATCGCCGGGTAGAGGAACTCTTCCACCGACTTGGGGACCCGGTGGATCTCGTCGATGAAGAGGACGTCGTTTTCCTCCAGGTGGGTCAGAATGCCGATCAGGTCCCCGCCCTTTTCCAAGGCCGGCCCGGAGGTGACCGTCAACTCGCCCCCCATCTCGTTGGCGATAATGTGGGCCAGGGTGGTTTTGCCCAGCCCCGGGGGCCCGTGGAACAGGACGTGCTCCAACGGTTCGTGCCGCAGGCTGGCGGCTTCGATTGCGATTTGGAGGGTCTCCACCGCCTCGAGCTGTCCCACATAGTCCGCCAGGCGCTCCGGCCGCAGCGAGAGGATTTCCGGCTCGCGGTCGATGGGCAGCGGCGACTTGGAGAGGATTCCCTGGACCTCACCGCGCTGGGTGATAACGTCATTTGCCATGGTGCATTCACCGGGGTGAGCGGAGGCGGGGCGCCGGCCGCAGGCGGGGCGCGTTTCAGCCCTCCTGGGCGCCGCGGTAAACCTCCTCGAAGAGTTCTTCCGGGGTGGCGATCGCCCGGTTGCGTTTCATCGCGGCCACCACCATCGCGCGAGCATCGGCGCGGCCGTAGCCCAACTGGCTGATCAGCACATCGACCACCTGCTGCTGGAAATCCTCGGCAGCCGGGGCCATAACTTCTCCGGGGGAGCGGATCAGGGCGAACTTGCCCATTTTACCTTCCAGGGTGGCGATGATCTTGCGCGCGGTGCGTTCTCCGATGCCCCTGAGGTTCTTCAACGTCGCCACATCGCGCGCCTCGATAGCCCTGGCGATCTGGCCCACCGGGAGATTGAGCGCCTTGACCGCCTTGAGCGGACCGATGGCCTCGACCGAAATGAACAGTTGAAAAAACTCCCGCTCGGCCTCCATCGTGAAGCCGATCAGGACCGGTTTGGGCTGGCGTTCGGTCTGGTAGTGGAAGATGTAGAGGCAAAGGCTCTCCCCCAGCGCCTTGCCCTTGATCGCGTCCATGACCACCGCCGGCAGCATGACCTCGTAGCCCACCTGGTTGGCCAGCAGCAGTATCCGCTCTTCACCGCGATTGAGAAGCCTGCCCTCGAGATATCCGATCATGTCCACCTGGTGGGCTGCTGGAGATCAACCGGTCGGCGTCCGACACCCCTTGAGGGTCTGTTCGTAGCGAAAAAGGCCGATCAGGGCCAACGCCAAGGCATCCGAAAGGTGGTCGGGCCGAATGGGCGCGGTCAACTTCAGCTGATGCCGGACCGCCCGTTCGAGCTGATCTTTGCCGGCGTTGCCGCTGCCGGTGAGCACCATCTTGGCCTCCCGCACCGGCACTTCAGCCACCGGCAGGCCGCTGCGGCAGGCCGCCAGCAGGATCACGCCGATGACTTTTCCCAGGACAATCCCCGACTTGGGGAACTTGTTGAGAGAGTAGACATCCTCGACCACCATCAGGTCCGGCCGCTCGTCCGCCAGCACCCGGCCCAACCGCTCGAAGAGCGCTTCCAGGCGCGCCGCCGTCGCCAGGGTCTTGTCCGTCCGGATCATGCCGCAGGAGTAGCCCGCCACGGCCAACCCCCGGCCGACCACAATCCCCACACCGGTGGCCGCCAGACCCGGATCGATCCCGATGACCTTCACCATCGCGATTAAAGCCGAGGCCCGGGGCAGCCCCGGGTTGTAAGCGGCCTGCCGTGCCGGCTCACTTCATCCCCTGGAGTGTATTGGCGGCGATCCCGGCTTCACTGCTGTCAGGGTACTTCTGAATCAGGGACTCCAGGATCAAGCGTGCGTTGGCATTGTCGCCGAGGTTGCTGAAGGCGAACCCCTGCTTGAGCAGGGCGGCCGGCAGCTTGTTGCCTTTGGGGTACTTTTCGACGACCTTCTGGTATTCCAGAATGGCCTTTTCGAACCATTTTTCGCGGTAATAGGTTTCCCCCACCCAAAACTGGGCGCTGTTGGCCTGGGGCGAGTCGGGGAAGTCGGCCACCAGCTTTTCAAACAGGCCGCGGGCCTTGGCAAAGTCCCCCTGTTCAAAGGCGGCCCGCGCGGCGGCGTAGCGCTCTTTTTCGCCCGTGGGCGCCGCAGCGGCCTCGCCGGCCGGGGCGGGGGAAGCAGCCGGCTTGGCGCCAGTGGCGGCGGCGGCGTCCAGGTTGAGGTAGGCTTCAAGCTGCCGGATGCGGTCCTCCAGGCCGAGCAGCTTGCCTTCCAGGCTGGCCGCTTTCTGCCCGCGCTGCTGGATGTCGCTTTCCGCCTCGCCCAGCTTCTGGGCGGTTTTGAACTCCACCTCTTCCAGCCGCCCGCTCAACACGCGCAGTTCCTCTTCGAGGTTCTCGATGCTGACCCGCAGGCTCGCCGCCTGACTCTTGATTTCGGAATCCTTGGATTCCAGGCTCTGGCGGGTGTCTTCAAGCTCCCGGCTCTGCTTTTCCAGAACGGCATTGCGGCGTTCCACCGAGGCCAGCCGGCGATCCAGGGTGATCACGTCCTGCTGCGTGGCGCAGCCGGTGGCCAGGGTTGTCAAAACCAATAAAACGACGGGTAGGGTTCTCATGGCAGGTTTGTTCCGATAAACCGGTGCGGTTGCCGAAAAAGCTTACCCGCCCGAAGGCGGGTAAGGGGCCAGAAGGCACGCGGCAGACGGGTAAGCCCATCTGCCGTTCACACGCTCGGCGGCCGTCGAAGGGGATCAACGGCGGAGAGCAAATTTTATTCGATGACGAATTGGGCCCGCCGGTTCTTGGCCCAGGCTTCCTCGTTGCTGCGGGGATCGATCGGGCGCTCCTCGCCGTAGCTGATGGTGGTCAGCCGGGAGGGGGAGATGCCCAGATCCACCAGAAAGGACTTGGCGGACTCGGCGCGGCGCTCCCCCAGCGCGAGGTTGTACTCGGTGGTGCCGCGTTCGTCGGTGTGGCCTTCGATGATGGCCGTGACGTTGGGGTTGGCCCTCATCCAGTCGGCCTTGTTTCTGAGTATTTCCTGGGCTTCCGGCAGCAGCCGGGATTTATCGAACTCGAAGTAGATGTTCTCGTTCATGAAACGGCTGCGCTCGGCGTCCATCGCCTGCTGGGAGAGCAGCTGCTCCTGCTGGAGGCGCTCCTCCTCCAGGGCCCGCTGCCGTGCCAGCTCTTCCTGGCGGGTGCGCTCGGCGTCCAGCGCGGCCTGATCGGCCTGGGTTGCGGAGGTGACCCCGCTCTTGGCGCAAGCGCTCATCATCAGCGCCATCGGCAGCAGCATCAAGAGCGCCACCATCAGCCACATTCTTCTTTTCATCCGACCTCCTCCTTTTGCATATCGCAGTAAAAGCGGTTGACCTTCAATTTACGATTCTGCGCGACCACTTGGGGTTGGTCTGCTCCCCCGGAAGGGCCAGCAACCGGCGTTGATCGGTACCGTAGCCGGTCATGACATAGATCCGGTAGGGGCCTTCGCGGTTTGAACTGAAAACGACCAGGCTGCCATCCGGGGACCAGGACGGGGATTCATTGTTCCCGGTGTTGCGCGTCAGCTGGAGCCTTTTTCTAGTTCCCAAGTCAATGACGTAGATATTAAACCCCCCATCCTCGGCGGACGAGTAAGCGATCCGGTCGCCCTGGGGCGACCAGCTGGGGGTGGTGTTGTAACGCCCCTCGAAGGTGAGTCTTTCTTCGCGTCCGCTGACCAGGTCCTGCACGTGTATCTGGGGGGTTCCGGAGCGGTTGGAGACAAAGGCCAGCTTGCGGCCGTCCGGCGACCAGACCGGCGAGATGTCTATGCCTTTACTCACCGTCACCCTTTTAATGATTTTTCCAGCGCCGGTCAACAGATAAATTTCCGGGTCGCCGGAAAAGGAAAGCGTTGCGGCCAGCTCGAATTTATCGGGTGCCCAGGCCGGGGTCGCATTGAGCCCCGGGCGATCGACGAGGCTGCCCCGGCGCTGGACCAAGTTGCGGATATAAATATCCGGCTTGCCTTTGCGGTAGGAGGTGTAAGCCAACCACTTGCCGTCCGACGACCAGTCCGGCGAGAGTGTGATGGCCTTGTTGTGGGTCACCTGCTGGGGGTCGTGACCGTCGAAATCGGCTGTGAAGATTTCCTTGTTGCCCGGGCCGTTTGAGACAAATGCGATCCGGCTGTCGAAAATGCCGCGGTTGCCGGTGAGCGCGAAGATCACCTCGCCGCAGAAGCGGTGAACCATCCGCCGCTGGTCGCCGACCAGGCCCTTGTAGCGCTTGCCGATCAACAGCTGGGACTTGAAGGTGTCGAAAAGACGCAGTTCCATTTCGATGTATTGGTCTTTCAGCGACAGGCCGCCGGTCACGAGCAACTCCGCACCGATGGCGGTCCAGTCCTGAAATTTGATGTTGGGGGCGATGATCCCCATCGTTTCGGGCTTGACCAGAAAGGCGCCGCTATCCAGGATCTTGAAATAGCCGGTAAACTCCAGCGCTCCGGCCAGCTGTTCGGCGGCCTGGGCGGCCGCCTGGCGTTCGGCCGGGTGGCCGCCCACCGCCTTGAAGTCCGGAACGGCCATGGGGATCTTGCGCAGAAACGGGTTGGTGATGTCGATGTAGTCATAGTCGGCACGCGCAACCCCCGCAAGGGCCAGCAGGCATGCCAGCAGGGCCGTGGCCAACAGGTGCAAGCGGATGGGGGCCATAAGGGCAGTCAAACTCCTATGATGCGTGATGCGCCAGGGCGCTCCTGGAACGCTGTGAAAAAGCTAGCGCAGGCCTTCGGGGCCGAAGCGCAGCCCCACCTCCACATAGGCGGCCCTGAGGCCGGCGGGGTGCGGATCGACGGGGTTGGATTTCACGACGGCCTTGTAGGCCGAATCGTCCAGATAGGCGTTGCCCGAGCGATCGGTGAAAAAGATGTCGCGGATTTCGCCGTTGGGCATCACTTTGAAGACCAGGCTGGCCCGAATGTTCTTGTTGCTGCCGGCCAGCTGCTCCGAGAAGGCCCAGTTTTTCTGGACCCGGTAGGCGATTTCAACGCGGTAGATGTCCTTCAGGTCCGACACTTCCCCGCCCCCGCCGCCGCCCGGAGGCCCGCTTTTGCCCTGACCCGCGGTCGGCGCGCCGCCGTCGCCGGCCTTCTCGCCGGCCCCCGGGGCGGGGCTTTTGTCCACCTGTTGGCGCAGGCGTTCGAAGGCGGCCGCCAACGGGTCGGGGCGGTTGGCTTCCACCGCCTTTTCGATTTTCGCCAGGGCGCTGTCTATGACCTTCTCCGACTGGAAGGTTTGGCGCTTGAGCGAGGCCTTGGGCTTGGGCGGCTCGGGTGCCGCCGTCGCCGTGACGGGGGGTGCCGGCGCCGGGGCCTCGGGCTCGGGGACCCTGATTTCCGGTTTGGGGGCCACCTTGGCGGTTATGGTCTTGGGAGGGGCGCTTTTGACCGGTTCGGGGGCTTTCGGGACCGGCGCCGGATCCTTTTCGGGGGCGACGGCGGCCCCCCCGCCCCCCTGGGGCTCGGCCAGGCTCACCAGGTCGACGTTGATCACCGGCGGGGAGAACGACGGGCGCGATTTCGGCGCGGGGGCGAAAACTAGGGCCGCAAACAGGAAAAAATGGCACAGCAGCGAAAGGACAAGGGGCAGCCCCCAGGCGGGGCGCTCAGCGCGCCCCCCGCCCAAAAGATGGTGTTGGAAATCGGACCGCTCGTCCATCAACTTCCTTTTTCGGGCGCGGCGGCCTTCTCATCCGGGGAGAGCGGCATGGTGATCATGCCGAGCTTTTCGACCCCGGCCGCCTTGACCTCGGCCATTACCCGCACGACGATGCCGTAGGCGATGTCCCGGTCGGCCTTGAGAAACACCTGCCGGTCCTCGCGCCCCTCCAGTATTTTGAGCAGTTTTTGCTGCAGAAAGTCCATCTCGACCTGCAGTTCGTTGATGAACACCTGCTGATTTTTGTCCACCGTGATCACCAGGTGCTCCTGATCGGACTGCAGGGGCGCCGAGCTGGCCTCGGGCAGGGAGACATCCACCCCCTGGACCATCATCGGTGCGGTCACCATGAAAATGATCAGCAAGACCAGCATGACGTCCACGAAGGGCGTCACGTTGATTTCGGACATCAGACCGCTGTCGCTGCCGCCGGCATTCATCCCCGCCTCCTCTCGATGCGCAGAATGTCGCGCTCGACGATATTCAGAAAATCGGCCGCGAAGCTCTGCAGCTCGGACTCGATGGTGCGAATTTTCTGGGTGAAATAGTTGAATCCGATCACCGCCGGGATGGCCACCGCCAGGCCGGCCGCCGTGGCCACGAGGGCCTCGGAGATCCCGGGGGCGACAACGGCGAGGCTGGCGGAGCCCCGCAGACCGATGCCGTGAAAGGAGCCCATGATGCCCCAAACCGTCCCGAAAAGACCGATAAACGGGGTGGTGTTGCCGGCCGTCGCCAGAAACGGGACCAATTGGGACATCCGCGTGGTTTCGGTGTTGATGGCGCGCCGCAGGGCGCGATTGACGTTGCTGGTGCCGGCAAACTGCATGGTGATCTGCCCCTGGCCGTCATCCGCATCCGAGGCGCCCCCGGGTTCCGGACCCGCCGCCTGGCTGATCTTCTTAAGCTCCACGTAGCCGATCCGGAAGACCCGCGCGATCGGACTGCCGCTGAGGGTCTTGGCCTTCTTGAAGGCATCCGAGAGATCGCGACTTTTCCAGAAGAAGTCGATAAAGGCCGCGCTCTGCTGAAAGGCCCGGCGGATGTAACGGTATTTGATCACAATGATGGACCAGGTGGCGATGGAAAAGAAAAGCAGCAGGAGCAGCACAAACTTTACCATCGGGCCGGCATTGCTGATCATCTGGATCAGGTCGAAGTCTTGGGGAATCATCGTTGCTCCACTATGCAAAGGATGTTTGGGGGTCCAAAAGGCCGCGCGATCGGTTTACCAACGCCCACTGCGGGGACCGCCCCGCCGGGGACGGGGCGTCATCGCGACCCCTTGGGGCGACGGCTGAAAGGCGGACACCCGTTATGCCGTCCGCCGCGCCGGGCATCCCGGCGATGGCCGCAGGGGTCTGCTGCCTGCCGGTCTTTTTCGCGATTGGGGTCTGCAGGGGAAAAAGTCACTCGGGACGCCGGGGCAGCCGGTCGCGAGGCTGTCGGGGAATTCAGGCTGCCGCATCGCGGCGCACCCTTTCTCCGAGGGGCGCCGGATCAGGATTTTTTCCGATTTATACGACGTTGACGGCGCTGTCAAGGCGTTTGGCGTGCGGCAAGTCAACAGCGCTATTGCCTATCGGCCCGGTTCCTGATATTTTATATTTTTTATTTTTCCGGAACCCACTGGATGAGGGCTTCCCGCCGCCGCGTACCGGACCCGCCTGCAACCGCCCGCCCCTCATCATGTCCCGAAGCGGCCCGTGGCCGCGTCACCTCAAGGTATCACCGCCGATGGATCCGATCGCCAACTTCCTCTTCGAGGCCCGCATGCTGAAGGCGCTGCCGCGCTCGGGCTACCAGTTCCTGGGCAACGGCCGCGAGAGCGTCGCCGAACACGTCTACATCACCACCATGATCGGCTTTGTCATGGCGCAGCTTAACCCGGATGTCGACAGCCTGCGCCTGATGGGCATGTGCCTGCTGCACGACCTGCCCGAGGCCCGCACCGGGGATCTCAACAGCGTCCAGAAATGCTACGTAACCGCCCGGGAGCACCAGGCCCTCGCCGACACCGTCGCCGCGCTGCCCTTCGGTCCCGCCATCGACGTCCTGCTGGCGGAATTCAACGCCAACCAGACCCCCGAGGCCCGCTTGGCCCACGACGCCGACCAGCTATCGTTTATCCTGGACCTCAAGGCGCTGGCCGATGTGGGCTACCGCACGCCCCAGAAGTGGATCGCGCACGTCGTCCAGCGGCTGCGCACCGACACCGGCAAAGCCATGGCGGACAGTATTCTGCGGACCGACTGGGACGCCTGGTGGCTCAAAAATTATGTTGACAGCCCCAAACGAAGTTAATAGGAATTTTTTTTTGTTCAGTTCCCAGCGGCCAAATTAAATCTTTAACCAAATGGAGGTCACGATGAACTGGTTGATCAACACGCTTGGATCATCCATCGGGAAAAAATTGTTGATGGCCCTCACCGGATTGGGCTTCATCAGCTTCCTGGTGGGACACCTGGCCGGCAATCTCACGATCTACGGCGGAAAGGACGCCTTCAACAGCTATGCCGCCCACCTCCATGCCCTGGGGCCGCTCGTGACCGCCGCCGAACTGGGACTGCTGCTCTTTGCGGTGATCCACATCGCCACCGGGGCGGTTCTCTTCTATGAGAACCTCAAGGCGCGTCCCGAGCGCTACAAGGTCAACAAATGCGGCGGCGGGCGCACCATCGGCTCGGCCACCATGCCGTATACCGGCTTTCTGGTGCTGCTATTCGTGATCTTTCACCTGCTCAACTTCCATTTCGTGGATAAAACCGACACCACCATCTTCCAAATTGTCTCCGACGCGTTTAAAAGCCCGGTTTATGTCTTAATTTACGTCGTGGCCATGGTGATCGTGGCGCTGCATGTCAGCCACGGGTTATGGAGCGCCTTTCAGAGCCTGGGCGCCAACCACCCCAAATACATGCCCGCAATCATGACGGTCAGCATTGCGATCAGCGTAATTTTCGGGATCGGCTTCGGATTTCTGCCCGTCTATATTTCGCTTTTCTCATAGAAAGGAAAGATCATGCAGCTTGACGCTAAAATTCCGGATGGCCCCCTGGCGCAGAAGTGGGACCGACACCGTTTTGAACTCAAACTGGTCAACCCCGCCAACAAACGCAAATTCGACATCATCGTCGTCGGCACGGGGCTTGCCGGTGGGTCGGCATCCGCCACCCTGGCGGAGTTGGGCTACAACGTCAAAACCTTCTGTTTTCAGGACAGCCCGCGCCGGGCCCACAGCATCGCCGCCCAGGGCGGGATCAACGCCGCCAAAAACTACCCCAACGACGGCGACAGCATCTGGCGGCTTTTCTACGACACCATCAAGGGCGGCGACTTCCGCGCCCGCGAGGCCAACGTCTACCGCCTGGCCCAGGTCAGCAACAACATCATCGACCACTGCGTGGCCCAGGGGATCCCTTTCGCCCGGGAATACGGCGGGCTCCTGGCCAACCGCAGCTTCGGCGGGGCCCAGGTCTCACGCACCTTCTACGCCCGCGGCCAGACGGGGCAGCAGCTGCTGCTGGGCGCCTACAGCTCGCTGGCGCGCCAGGTCGCGGCCGGCAAGGTGACGATGTTCCCCCGGCGGGAAATGCTGGATGTGGTCATCGTCGACGGTCAGGCACGCGGCATCGTGGTGCGCAACCTGATCAGCGGCGAAATTGAAACCCACGCCGCGAATGCCGTCGTCCTGGCCACCGGCGGCTACGGCAACGTTTTTTTCCTTTCCACCAACGCCATGGGCTCCAATGTCACCGCGGCCTACCGGGCCTACAAGAAGGGGGCCTTCTTCGCCAACCCCTGCTTCACCCAGATCCACCCCACCTGCATCCCGGTCCACGGCACCTACCAGTCCAAACTGACCCTGATGAGCGAAAGCCTGCGCAACGACGGGCGGGTCTGGGTGCCCAAAAAGGCCGGCGACACCCGGCGTCCCGCGGATATCCCCGAAGACGAGCGCGACTACTTCCTGGAGCGCAAGTACCCCAGCTTCGGTAACCTCGTCCCCCGGGACGTGGCCTCGCGCAATGCCAAGGAGCAGTGCGACAGCGGCAAGGGCGTGGGGGAAACCCGCCTGGCGGTCTATCTGGATTTCGCCGATGCCATCAAGCGCGACGGCAGGAACGTGATCGAGAAGAAATACGGCAATCTCTTTCAGATGTACGAAAAGATCACCGCCGACAACCCCTACGAAACCCCCATGATGATCTACCCGGCGGTGCATTACACCATGGGCGGCCTGTGGGTCGACTACAACCTGATGAGCACCGTTCCGGGCTTGTTCGTGCTGGGCGAGGCCAATTTTTCGGACCACGGCGCCAACCGCCTCGGCGCCAGCGCCCTGATGCAGGGCCTGGCCGACGGCTATTTCGTCATTCCATACACCATCGGCGGGTATCTGGCCGGCACCCCGCAGCGGGAAGTGACCACCGCCGATCCGGCTTTCAAGACGGCCACCCAGGCGGTGAACGCCCGCATTTCCAAGCTCCTGTCCATCAACGGCCGCCGCACGGTGGATGATTTCCATCGCGAACTCGGCAACATCATGTGGGACTACTGCGGCATGGCGCGCACCAACGCCGGGCTGGAGGTCGCCCGCGGCATGATCCAGAAGCTGCGCGCCGAATTCTGGGAAAACGTCAAGGTCCCCGGCGAAAACGGCGAGTTCAACCAGAGCCTCGAGCGCGCCGGACGGGTGGCGGACTTTCTGGAATTCGGTGAGCTGATGCTCATCGATGCCCGGGCGCGCCAGGAATCCTGCGGCGGCCACTTCAACGAAGCCTTTCAGACCCCGGAAAACGAAGCCCTGCGCGACGACGAGAACTTCTGCCACGTCGCCGCCTGGGAATTCAGGGGCGAAGGCCAGGAACCGGAATTTCATAAGGAGCCGCTGGAGTTTGAAAACGTCCATCTTTCGCAAAGGAGCTACAAGTGACCAAGACCATCAATCTGACCCTCAAGGTCTGGCGTCAGAAGGGACCCCATGTCAAAGGCAAACTCGAGACCTATCACGCCAACAACATCTCCACCGACATGTCCTTTCTGGAGATGATTGACGTTGTCAACGAGCAGCTCACCCTGGACGGCAAAGACCCGATCGCCTTCGACCACGACTGCCGCGAGGGCATCTGCGGCAGTTGCGGGGCGGTGATCAACGGCCGCCCGCACGGGCCCGAAAAAGGCACCACCCTGTGCCAGCTCCACATGCGCCACTTTTCAGACGGCGACACGGTGGTGGTGGAGCCCTGGCGCTCGCGGGCGTTTCCCATCATTCGCGACCTGGCCGTGGACCGCGGGGCGCTGGACAAGATCATCCAGGCCGGCGGATACATTTCGGTCAATGTCGGCGGCGCCCAGGATGCCAACGCCATTCCCATCCCCCAGGAGGTGGCCGACAAGGCCATGGACGCCGCGGCCTGCATCGGCTGCGGCGCCTGCGTGGCGGCGTGCCCCAACGCCTCGGCGATGCTTTTCGTGGGCGCCAAGGTGTCCCAGCTGGCCCTGCTGCCCCAGGGTAAACCCGAGGCTGCGCGGCGGGCCATCGCCATGCTCTGCACGGCGGACAAGGCCGGTTTCGGAAACTGTTCCAACGAACGCGAGTGCGAGGCGGAGTGCCCCAAGGAGATTTCGATCACCAACATCGCCCGTCTCAACCGCGAGTTCTTCAAGGCCAGCTTCGGCTCTGCGGTCCAGTGAGCCGGCTGGCGGGGCGATTGTGGCGGCGACCGGTGAGCCATCCGGCCGCCGCGGTCCTCAAAAGAATACGCCTCCGGACAGGCGGGTTGTGAGAAAGGCCGAAAGGCAGCCGAGGATTTGCGCGGCTGCCTTTTCTGCTGACCCACCCGCCCGCATTGCAGAATTCCCGCGGCACCCCCCAAGGCGTCGGACCCCTCAAGCTCCAAAACCTGTCGGTCGATAGGAAAATCACACCAAACCCGTGCTGACCCCGGACCTGCCACCGCCCCCGCGGTTGGGAGATCGGCTGCCTTTGGGCGCAGAAACCTGCGAACGGAGCGTCGGCAGCATCTTACCGCCTCCCACAATCCTCTGTCGGACTGACCTTCCGGCCAGTTTGCGGTCCCAAGGCGAGGCTCCGGTGGTTCAGACGGGCGGCCACCGCCGGGCACGGGTTGGCATGGGTCCGCGATTTAAGGGTCACGAAAGAAAATGACCCCCCAAAATGGCGCCGGATTTTGATTCGGCGGCAAATCCGGACCCCGGCGAAGAAATCGTCTTGAAACGCGAATGGGCCCCAATGGATTTTGCGACCATCATCGGCGTGGTGTCCGGCATTTCCCTGATCGTTGCCTCGATTCTCATGGGAAGCGGCCTGGGATTGTTCGTCAATCTCCCCTCCATTATGATCGTCGGCGGCGGCACGCTGGCGGCCACCCTGATCGCCTACCCGCTGAAAGAGTTCCTCTCGGTAATCGGCCTCTTCCTCAGGGTGTTCATGTTCAAGCAATCCAAGCCGGAAGCATTGATCCAGCAGCTGGTAGAGATCGCCAACAAGGCCCGCAAAGGGGGCCTGCTCTCCATCGAAGGCGCGATTGCGGAGATCAAGGAACCCTTTTTGGCCAAGTCGCTACAGATGACGGTGGACGGCGTCAATACGACCGACATCGCCGGCATCATGCAGAAGGAGATCTCCCTTTTACAGAAGCAACACAAGGTGGGCTGGGAGATGTTCGCCACCATGGGGGCGTATTCACCGGCCTTCGGCATGGTGGGTACTTTGATCGGCCTGGTTCAGATGCTGGCCACCCTGGACGACCCCTCCACCATTGGGCCCAAGATGGCGGTCGCCATGATCACCACCTTCTACGGCGCACTGGTTTCCAACCTCTTTTTCCTGCCCATGTCGGCCAAGCTCAAACGCCGCAGCGCGGAGGAGACCCTGAATCTCAACCTGCTGCGCGAAGGGGTCCTTTCCATCCGTGAAGGCGAGCACCCGCGCCTGATGGAGGACAAGCTGACCGTCTACCTGTCGGGGAGCAAGAAAAACGGCGAAAAGGGCCCTGAAAAAACCAAGGAATTGGCCAAGAATGAAGGCTGAGACGGGCCCGCATGCTTCTCGGGCTGCGGCGCAGGTTAAGCCCACCTCAATCGGGGCGCTGCGGCCCCCACCCAAAGGCAGCTAATGGCGGAACAGGACTTACAGCAGGCCTCGGTGCAAGCGTTCAGAGACACGGACAGTGCCCGAGCCGACAGCGAACACCACGAGGATGAGGAGGATGTGCCCGTCGAGGGGGCCGGCTGGATGGCCACCTATGCCGACATGGTTACCCTGCTTTTCGCCTTTTTCGTCCTGCTCTTCGCCATGAGTTCGACCCAGCAGGATTCCTTCAAGGAACTCATCCAGTCGCTGAGAAGCGCCCTGGGGGTCCAGATGGTGCCCGAGGCCGGCACCCGCGAAGGCCTGGTCATGCACCAGGCCCCCGAGGAAACGCCCCGCCTCCAGGCCGTGGACGAGGCCGGCGGGATGGTGCAGAAAGAGCTGGACGCGATCGTCTCGGAGGTCCACGAACTGATCATGTTCAATCAGCTGGGGGGCAAGGTGCGGGTCGTTGAAAACGGCAGCGGGGCCACCATCACCATATCGGATCTATTGCTATTTCCGGCGGGCCGGGCCCAGATGAGCGAGGAGGGACTCCACATGATGAAAAAAATCTACAAGATCCTC
>JAJDNY010000008.1 GCA_022340425.1 Desulfobacteraceae bacterium
AAAAAAAATCAACCCCAAAATGCAGCCGCGCAAATCCGTGGCCGGCAGGCCGTCGCCTGACCCGCGGCCAGCCGGCCGCTGCCGCTTGGGGGGCTTCTTCGAATCGGGGGCTCTGCAATGCGATTATTCGACAGTCATTGCCATCTGGACGACGCCGCCTTTGACCGGGACCGGGCGGAGGTCCTGCAGCGGGCGCGCGCGGCCGGCGTTCAGGCCATGATGGTGGCCGGGATCAACCACGCCAGCTCCCTCCAGGCCGTTCACCTGGCGGAACGGGAAGCGGGCGTTTACGCCGCCGTGGGGGTCCACCCGCATGATGTGCGGTACTGCAGCGCCGACCAGCTGGCCGCGCTGCACGGTCTGGCCGGCCGGCCCGCGGTGCGTGCGTGGGGCGAGATCGGCCTGGATTTCAACCGCATGTATTCCCCCCGGGCGGACCAGGAGCGCTGGTTTTTGCGGCAGCTGGAGACGGCCGATGCACTGGATTTTCCGCTGATTTTTCACGAGCGTGATTCCGGCGGCCGGTTTCTGGAGCTTTTGCGCAGCCGCCCGCGGGCCGCGCGCTGCGGGGTGGTGCACTGCTTCAGCGGCAGCCAGGACGAACTGGAGGCCTACCTCTCGCTGGGACTTTATATCGGCATTACCGGGATTTTGACCTTGCAGGGCCGCGGGGCCGCCCTGCGCCGGATGGCGGCGTTCATCCCCCTGGAGCGTCTGCTGGTGGAAACCGATGCGCCCTACCTGACCCCGGCCCCGGAAAAAAACCGTACCCGCCGCAACGAGCCGGCCTTCGTCAAATCCACCCTGCTCTGCCTGGCGGAGGTTCGCGGGGAAGCTCCCGAGGCGCTGGCCGAGGCGGTTTGGCAAAACACCTGCCGGCTTTTCAGGATCGCCGGCAGCGATTAGAGGGGTTGCCCTGGCCTGCATCAGCGGGCCCAAGGCGCAGGGCGTGCGCCCGCGGTAGCGGCCCAGCCCGCCCCGGGATCTCCCCTTTGGCGACCTATTTTTTCTGCATCAGGTGGGTGATGGCCTTTTCCAGGCCGTCCAGGGAGAGCTGGAACATGGGGAAAATGCGGCCGATGGCCTTCACGGTCTGGGAGTAGTCCCAGTAACGCGCGTTCATGGGATTCAGCCAGGCGCAGTGGCGGAAGGTCTCCGCCAGGAAGGCCAGGCGCTCGATGCTGGGCCGCCCGCTGCGCTCCTCGACATGGATGGAGCCCTCGGCGGCGGTCAGCTCGTAGGGCGCCATGCTGGCGTCGCCCACCACGATCAGGCGCGTTTCGGGGTCATAGCGCGCGAATTCGTCGATGCGCCGGGGCTTGCGGTAGCGCGCCGGGTCCTCCCAGAGGACGTCGTAGATGGTGTTGTGGAAAAAATAGGTCTTGAGGTCCTTGAACTGGGCGCGGGCGTAGTCGAAAACGGTCTGGACCACCGGGATGTAGGGGTCCATGGACCAGCCGCCGTTGTCGATGGCCAGGATCACCTTGAGACGGTCGCGCAGGCTGCGGTCGAAAACGATCTCGATTTCGCCGCCGTTTTTCATCGCCTGGTAGATCGTGGCCGCCACATTGACCTGGTCTTTGGGGCCGGTGGGAACGAGATTGCGCAGCCGCTTGAGGGCCTCGCCGACCATCGCCTGGGTCAGCGGCCCCTGGTGTGAGTAGTCCCTGTAGCGGCGGTCCATGGCCACCTTGACGGCCGACTTGTTGCGCGAAATCCCGCCCACCCGCATGCCACCCGGGTGGTAGCCGGAGTGGCCGACCGGCGAGGTGCCCCCCGTTCCGATCCAGCGGTTGCCGCCGGCGTGGCGGCCCTTTTGGTCCGCCAGGCGGGCCTTGAAATAGGTGATCAGCTCCTCGGGGGAGAGCTTGCCGATTTCGGCGGCCTCCATGCCGAGAACGTCCGCCAGCACCTGGGGGTCGCGCAGCCACTCTTGCAGCAGGGCCTGGATGGCCTCGTCCAGGTCGACCCCCTCCTGTGCCGGCATCTCGGCACCCTCGAAATGGTGGGCGAAGACCTGGTCGAAGAGGTCGAAGTAGCGCTCGCTTTTGACCAGGATCGTCCGGCTGGCGGTGTAGAAATCGTTCAGGGAGGCCACCAGACCGGTGCTCAGGGCCTTTTGCAGGCGCAGAAAGGACGTCGGGCTGACCGGGATGCCGGCCTCTTTGAGTTTGTAGAAAAAGGCGATGAACATGGCGCCCTGAGGGGGGTCAACGCAGGCTGCGGCGGCCGGTAGCGGCCACCGCCCGGGCGAAGTCCTGGCTTTTTTTGAACAGCACCCCCAGGTAGGGGAGCGCCCCCTTTTCGATCTCGCGGGGGTGAAAGTCGGGGTCCGCCCTGAGGGCCCGAATCCAGTTGAGCAGCTCGCGGGTGGCGGGCTTCTTTTCGACGCTGTCCAGCTCCCGCAGCTTGTAAAAGGCGGCGACGGCGCCGGTCATCAGGTCGCCGTCGATGTCGGGAAAGTGAACCCGGATGATCTGCCGCATGACCTTGGGCTCGGGAAATGCGATGTGATGGAAGTTGCAGCGCCCGAGGAAGGGGTCGGAGAGGTCCTTCTTGGCGTTGGAGGTGATGATGATCACCGGGCGATGGCGGGCCGTGATGGTTTGATCGATCTCGATGATGTCGAAGGTCATCTGGTCGAGCACGTCCAGCATGTCGTCCTGGAAATCGGTGTCGGCCTTGTCGATTTCGTCGATCAGCAGTACGGTGCGCTCGGCGGCGGTAAAGGCCTGGCCGATCTTGCCCATCTTGATATAGGCCGCGATGTCGCTCACATCCCGCTGCGAGTCCCCGAAGCGGCTGTCGTTGAGGCGGGTTAAGGTGTCGTACTGGTAGAGGGCCTCCACCAGCTTCATGCTGGATTTGACGTTCAGCACGATCAGCGGCATTTTTAAATTTTCGGCAATGGCATGGGCCAGCATGGTCTTGCCGGTTCCCGGTTCTCCCTTCAGCAGCAGGGGCATCTCCAGGGCCATGGAAATATTGACGATGCTGGCCAGCTCGTCGTCCAGGACATAGCGGGAAGCACCGGAGAAGTGGGGCTTGGGGGAATCTTCAGTCATCGGCTACCTCACGGTCATCGGTCCATCGGGGTTGCGCGCAGCTTGAGTGAAACCGCGCGGGTCAGTTCCAATACCCGGCTGGCGTGGGCGAGGCTGAGCGCGCCCACCCCGCAGCTGGGGCTGATCAAGGACTGGGCTTGGATCGCTTCGGGCGCGATCCCCAGGGCGGCCACCTGCCGGGCCTGGGCCCGCCACCGGGCCGTCAGTGTATCGGCGGTTTCGCGTTCGATGTCCTCGGGCCTCAGGGTTGGTACGATGCCCCAGGCGAGGATGCCGGCGTTTGCGAGAAAGGCTTTGATCAGCTCGGGGTAGAGGATGAATTTGTCAAAATAGGCATAGGCGTCGAAATTGACGATATCCACGCCCGAGCCCAGCACCACCGACCAGTCGGTGTTGGCACAGACGTGGACCCCGGCCAGCCCGCCCTCGGCATGGATCGCGGCGATCACCTCCTGAAGGCAGGCCGAGACCTCATCCTTGGAGACGCTGATAAATTCGGAGGAGCCGAAACCGGCCAGGGCCGGCTCGTCGATGAAGATGATCACCGGGCAGCCCGCGGCGCCCAGGCGGCGCACCTGCCAGCGGGCCTTGAGGGCCAGCAGTTTGACGGCCGCATCGCGGACCTGCGGGTTGTAGAAGATGGCGCGCTTTTCCTGGTCGCTGACCCCGGTGGTGAAGGTGAAGGGGCCGGTTACCTGTCCCTTGAGGGCCACCGGCGGCGGCTGAAGGTCCGGGATCGCCTGCAGCAGCGCAAAAAAACCGCCCGCCGCTTCGGGGGTCAGCGCAAAGCGTGAGTCCTCCAGGTCGCCGGCGCCTTCCAAAACGGCCAGGTAGGCCTCGTAAAAGGCCACCAGGCCTTCGTCGAAGCCCGTGTCGGCGGTGTCCACCAGCTGTCTTTCACCCACCGTCTTGAGGCCCGGCAGACCGGGCAGAAACTGGGCCATCATGCCCTCCCGGGGGTGTGCCGGCAGCTGGGGCCACACGGGGATCTCGGGGGTGTGGCGCAGCACCAGGCCCACCGCCTGGTGGTGGTCTTCCAGGGGCAGGCTGCCGATGAGAACCGGCAGGCAATTCGGGCGAAAGGATGGGGGCATAAGATCGGCTCCTCTTGTGTCGGGGTGCTGAAGAATGCTCGCAGGGGCTCGGTGATGGCCGGCCACGACGGCTGGCCGCCCTCACCGGCGGGGGCGCCATGAAAAGGCGCCCCAGAAATATCGGGTCGCACGGTCAAAGTCAAGCCAGGCACCGCCTGCCGACCGTTGTCGAAGAGATTGACACTTCACCGCGGGGAATGGTATATGAACCATAATTTCCTTAACTTACCAAAATCAATAGGTTGACGTGGCAGACATCATCCCCCTCAACGACAAGCGCCAACGGGTCGAGCAAAAACGCGCCGCCTGTGACCGGCGGCGCAAAATCCGGGCCGTGCAGAAAGTTTTCCAGTGCTCCCGATGCGCCCTGAAGTGCGAAAAATGCGGCGCCCAGCTGGAGTGCGGCTGCCAGGCACCCCCTTCGGCCCAAACCGGGCATGCGTTCCATCTGTGCGAGGGCTGTGGCGAGGAGTATCAGGCATATCTCAGATGTCAACAGGGCGACGGCGACCCGGCCTGCTATTGGCACAATGCCGCCTGGTTGGCCACCTGGAAGCACTGGCTGGACTACCAGCGCGCCAGGCAAGACTACATCAATTCACCCGAGTTCGTGCGGCTGATAGAGGAACTGCGGCAAATCGGGCCGCATGAATAGGAGGCAGCACCCATGTTTGGTATCGGAATGCCCGAATTAATCATCATTCTGGTGATCATCCTGATCATTTTCGGCGCCGGCAAACTGCCGGAAATCGGGGCCGGAATGGGCAAGGCGATTAAAAACTTCAAGAGCGCCACCAGCGAAACGGAAAAAAAGGACCCGGAGAAACTGGAAAAAACCGACAAGCCCTAACCGCCGGCAGTTTCTGCGACAATCAGACGCCCCAAGTGTAAAACGCCGGGAGGACGCGGCTCCCCCGGCGTTTTTGCACCGCCGGCAATCACCCCGCGCTGGGGTCGGTGGTTGACATTCGGCGGGGGCCTTTTATTATCGGTATGTGCGTTACTGCCAAATTCTGCTCTTATCCTGTTTTTTGCGGGGGTGGTTATGGCCGTTCCTGAAGTCCGCCTCCAAGAGATGGTCCTGAAGCTCAAAGACCGGGGGCTGCGCATCACGCCCCAGCGGCTGGCCATTCTCAGGGCGCTGGCATTCAGCGATGGGCACCCCAGTGTCGAGCAGATCTATGAAAAAGTTCGGGCCGACTTTCCCACCACCAGCCTGGCAACGGTTTATAAAAACATCGCCCTGCTGAAGGAGCTGGGGGAGGCCTTGGAGCTGGGGTTTGCCGACGGCAGCAACCGCTACGACGGCAACCGTCCATACCCGCATCCACATCTGGTATGCATCCGGTGCAAAAAGATCATCGACCCGGACCTCCCCTCGCTGGACGACCTGACGGCCCAACTCAGCAAGGACACCGGTTTTCGCATCGTCAGCCACCGCCTTGACTTTTTTGGCGTCTGCGAGGAGTGCCGGAACTTGGAAAAATCGGGCCAGCCGGCAAAAAAGTTAACCGCAACCCTTTAGACTTCATTCATGGCGGGTGTCTGTGGGCCGGTTGGCCGGAACAAGCCCGGGGCGGTGTTTTTCACCCGCTCCTTTTTTATTTTCTAAGCTTGCGATAGATCACCAGAATCAGGAGGGCGCCGCCGGTGGCCAGCACCAGGCTGCCGAGATTGAACCCGGATACCTTGCCAAACCCCAGAAACGACCCGATAAATCCTCCCACAAAGGCGCCTCCAACCCCCAACAGAACCGTGATGATCAGTCCCCCGGGGTCCTTTCCCGGCATGATCGCCTTGGCCACCACGCCCACGATCAGTCCCATGATGATCCACGAGATAATTCCCATTGCGCGATTTCCTCCTGCTTGGTGGTTGATTTTCGTTTAAGCGGCCGTCGTTTTCTTTTTTCAAGATACCACAGAACCCCGGTCCCATGCCAGAGCCCCCGCCGCCAGGCGCTCCCGGCCGCCCCCGATCGCCGGCCGGCACGCATCGCCCGTTACCCGGCGGGCGCGGTTTGGCGGTGCACTTCAACTGCGTAGCCGGCGTCGGAGGCAATCAGATGAATTTCGCTTGACAGTCCGTTCGGCCTCTTTTATTTTGATATGCAAAACAAAATATCGCATAGCGGAATAATTTCTGGGGCGATCATCATGAAATCCAGGCAGTTCATCCAGTCCCTGGAAAAAGGGCTTCTGGTGCTGAAGGCATTTTCGGCGACCAGCCCGGAGCTTTCCGTATCCGATCTCGCCGAGGCCTGCGGGATGTCCATGGCCACGGTACACCGCTACCTGTTCACCCTCAAGGAACTGGGCTATCTCGCCCAGGATGCCCAGAGCCGCAGATACCGCCTGACCCCCAAGATCCTGGGCATCGGCTTTTCGCTGCTCGGCACCATGGACATCAAAAACCGGCTGCTGCCCCACATGCTGGAGACCACCAAGGCCCACGACGTCACCACCCAATGCGCCATTCTGGATGAGACCGATATCGTCATCCTCGACCGCGTGCGCTCCAAGGAGGTGGTCAACCTGGATATCGGCGTCGGCTCGCGCCTGCCGGTCTTCTGCACGGCCCTGGGCAAAGCGGTGCTCGCCTTTCTGAAAAAAGCCGATCAGACCCGGATCATCGGGAAGATCAAATTCGAACGCCACACCCCCTTTACCACCGGCAGTGCCCGGGAGCTGGCGCTTGAGCTGGCCCGGATTCGCAAAGCCGGCTACGGCTTGAGCGACCAGGAATTGACCGAGGGGCTGCGCTCGGTGGCCGCGCCGGTCTTCAGGGAGGGGCGGGTGGAGGGCGCCTTCGGCATTTCCTATGCCGTTCACCGCGCCCAGGACAACGGCCTCGAGGATGTCCTGATCCGGCAGGTGCTGGAGATCGCCCGGAAAGTTTCGTTTTAACCCGGCTGTTGCCGCCGGCTGTGGCACGATCCGGGGCGCGGGCGCCCCGAGGATGTGCGGGCAGGCATTCATGGCGCCGGCCAATTCCCGGCTGGCCCCAAAATGGCGGAGGTTTTCCCCATGACCACAACGGACCTCAAACGGTTTTTCAACCCCCGGGCGATCGCGATCATCGGCGCGTCCACGGACATCCGGACCATCAACGGCAAGCCCCTGCACTATCTGCAGCGGCACGGCTTCCAGGGCCACCTTTTCCCGGTCAATCCCAAATACCCCGAGATCGCCGGGCTTGCCTGCTACCCCGACATCCAGTCCATCCCGGCCGATATCGATCTGGCGCTGATCGTGGTCAACTACAAGCGCGTGCCGGCGATGCTGGCCCAGTGCGCCGCCAAGCGGGTGCCGTTTGTCACGATTTTCAGCTCTGGCTTTGCCGAGGCCGGGGAGGAGGGGCGGCGCGTGCAGCAGGAGGTGGCCGAGCTGGCCGCCCGCAGCGGCATCCGGATCTGCGGGCCCAACTGCCAGGGAGCGGTGGACCTCTTTCACCCGACGGCCGCCGCATTTTCGGCCGCGCTGGACCCGGCGCCGTTCCAGCCCGGGCCCGTGGGCTTTGTGACCCAGAGCGGGGCCCTGGGCTACTCCATTTTCAACATGGCCCAGGAAAGCGGCATCGGGTTTTCCTACGTGGTCAGCACCGGCAACGATATGGACCTGGACGCCGCCGACTTCATTGATTTCATGCTGGATGACGGGAACACCCGGATGGTCTTCGCTTACCTGGAGGGCATCCGCGACGGGGCCAAATTCATGCGGCTGGCCGACAAGGCGCTCGCGGCGGGCAAACCGCTGGCGATCCTCAAGGTCGGCCGCTCGGAAACCGGCAGCCGCGCGGCCGCATCCCATACCGCCGCGCTGACCGGCTCCGACGAGGTGGTGGATGCCTTTTTCCGCCAGAAGAACATCATCCGGGTGGATGACATCCAGGGCTTCATCGATCTGGCCAAGGCCGTCAAGGGTGCGGCCCGCATCCCCCGGGGGCGGGGGCTGGGGATCGTCAGCATTTCCGGCGGCGGCGGGGTACTCTGCGCCGACACCGCCGAGGAGTGCGGCCTGCACGTGGCGGTCCTCCAGCCCCAAACCAGCGCCGAGATCGCCCGCAATATCCCGCCCTTCGGCTCTCCGGTCAACCCCGTGGATGTCACCGCCCAGGCCATCAATACCGCCGAGGGTTTCGCCAACGTGATCCAGGCGATGTTGGCCGACCCCGGTGTGGACGGCCTGGTGGTGGTGGTCACGATGATCGTCGGCGAGCCCGGGCTGCGCATGGCCCGCGACCTGGTGCGGCTCAGCCGGACGGCCGCCAAGCCCATCGTGGCGGCCTGGACCGCCGGCCCGCGCCTGATGGAGGCCCCGTTCGCGGTTCTAAACGCCGCCAGCGTACCCCTTTACCAGTCCCCGGTGCGTGCCGTCAAAGCTCTGGCGCAGCTGATGCACTACGGGGCCGGATGCCGCACCAAGCCGGCGGCCGCAACTGCGCCGCAGCCGGCAGATGCGCCGCCGCTGCCGGAGGAAATCCGCGAGTTGCTCTCGGTTCCCCAGCGGACCCTGAGCGAGCGTCAGTCCAAGCGGCTTCTCGGCGCCTTCGGTGTCGCCACCAGCCGCGATCTGTTGGCGCGCAGCCGCCAGGAGGCGCTCGCCGCCGCTGAGAAGATCGGCTTTCCGGTGGCCATGAAGGTGGATTCGCCGGATATCCTGCACAAAACGGAAGCCGATGCCATCCGCCTGGGGGTCGATGACCCGGATCGGCTGGTGGCGGCCTTCGAGGAGATCCTGAAAAATGCCCGCGCCCATCACCCTGCGGCGCGCATCAACGGGGTGTTGGTCCAGGAGATGGTGCCCCCGGGGGTGGAGGTGATCGTTGGAATGAACCGCGACCCGCAGTTCGGGCCGGTTTTGATGTTCGGCCTGGGGGGGATCTTCGTGGAAATCCTCAAGGATGTGGCGCTCAGGATCGCGCCCATCGAGAGGGAGGAGGCCGTCCGGATGATCCAAGGCGTGCGCGGCTACCCGCTGCTGGCCGGTGCCCGCGGCCGCCCCAAGGCGGACATCCCAGCCCTGGCGGAAACCCTGGTCAAAGTGTCGCGGATGGCCGTGGCGCTGGGGCCGCGCCTGGAGCAGCTGGACATCAACCCGCTGGTGGTCCTGCCCCAGGGCGGCGGCGTCAAGGTGGCCGACGCCCTGGTGATCCTCGCCGAGGGCTGAAAAATGTCGAAACCCGGCGGCCCGCCCAAACGTCTCCCACAATGGGGCCAGCTGCACACGATAAGATCACCAGGGTGTCTGAATCCATCTGACGGCTGCAGTTGGCTTTGCAGGGTTGAAGCCCCTTGGCGGTGATCTGCCGTCAGAGGCTGATGACCTTGTCGGCCAGCTGCATCGCGGTGATGATGTCCAGCATGTTGGTGGTCTCGCCCACCTGCTTTTGGGCCAAAAGATCGAAATGCTCCAGGCAGGTGCCGCAGACCAGGATCTTGAGGCCGCCGTTTTCGTACTGCCGCAGGTCCTCCAGGACCGGCGAGCCCCCGATGGTCAGCTTGACGCCGTTGTTGACGAAGATCAGGCGCCACAGGTCGGGGCCCATTTCCTTCAGGGTGCGCACGAAATTGACCATCAGTTTCAGGCCCAGGGCGTCGTCGCCGAAACCCATCCGGTCGGTGGCGCACATCACCAGGATTTTCCGGGCGTCGGCTTCCTTCTCAGGGGCAGGCCGGGCCTGCGGGGCCTGCTCGGGACCGCCGCTGGCGCTGACCCAGTAATCTTCCCCCTGCTGTTCGAGCACCGTCCGGTAGCCCTGGGACTCTAAGAAGCGTTGCACGTTCTGCTGGGAGGCCGCGTTGTCCAGGACAACCCGCAGGGCGTCGGGCTGCTCCTCCTGCAAGACGGCCTTGGTTTGCAGTACGGGCGCCGGGCAGGCCAACCCTCTGGCATCGATTTCTTTCATAAAAACCTCTCGAAATAGGGCGTTTGGTTTGTTTCGAAGCTTAGCCTGTTTCGGGATCGGGCCGCTCACGCGACCCATATCTTTTCTCGGGGGCCCCCCAGGACTTCGCCGATGACGGCGGCCTCGATGATGCCGCCATCCTTCAGGGCCGCGACAATTCCGGGGGCATCCGCAGCGCTTACGCAGATCAGCAAACCGCCGGAGGTCTGGGGGTCGAACAGGACATCCTGCCGGGAGCGGTCTACCGCGTCGGCGAAGGTGACCATCGCCTCGCGGAATTCCCTGTTTTTGTATGCGCCGGCGGGAATCAGGCCCATGGCGGCGAATTCCAGCGCCTCTGGAATTACCGGCACCTGGTCGGCGAAGACCCTCACACCGGTGCCGGAGCCGCTGACCATCTCGGCCAGGTGGCCCAGCAGGCCAAAGCCAGTGACGTCGGTGCAGGCGCCGACATCGAAACGCGCCATGATGGCGGCGGCCTCGCGGTTGAGGGCCGCCATCAGACGGGTGACGCGCTCGGTGAGTTCGGCCGGCGCCATCCCGGCTTTGATGGCGGTGTTGACGATGCCCGTGCCGATCGGCTTGGTCAACACCAGCCGATTCCCCGGCCGCAGGTTCTTCTTGGTCAGCACCCGCGCGGGATGGATGAAGCCGGTGACCGACAGGCCGTACTTCAATTCCTTGTCTTCGATGCTGTGGCCGCCGATCAGGACCACGCCGGCCTCGGCCAGTTTGTCCAGCCCGCCCTGGATGATCCGGCGCAGAATCGAGAGGTCCATCTGTTTGACCGGGAAGGCCACCAGGTTCATGGCGGTCTTGGGCGTTCCGCCCATGGCGTAGACGTCGCTCAAGGCGTTGGCCGCGGCGATCTGGCCGAACCAGTAGGGGTCGTCCACGATGGGGGTGAAGAAGTCCACCGTCTGGATCAGGGCCAGCTCGTCGGACACCCGGTAAACCCCGGCATCGTCGGCCCGCTCCAGCCCCACCAGGACATTCTCGTCGGTGGGGATCACCATGCCGCAGAGCGCTTTGTCCAGGTCCCCTGGCGCCAGTTTGGACGCTCAGCCGGCCCCCGCGACCGTCTCGGTCAGGCGAATCTTATGAAGTTCCGTCACGCTCATCCTCCGTTAAATCCTCTTCCAGCGCCTTTTGCAGGGCCTGGGGAATCGTGTCGATCAGTTGGGACACCTGGGTCGCCGGCGTCGGGCGGGCGTAAAATCCCGTCCAGCGGTTGGCCGAGGCCGCCAGAAGAGCGGCCGCGGCCGGTTTCAGATCACCGCCGCACAACACCGACAGCATTCCGGTGAGGGTGTCGCCGGTTCCGCCGATGGCCTCCATGGCATCGAACGCCGGGGCCGCCACGCTTGCCAGGACCTGCTCCCGGTCTGCGATATAGTCCCGGCGGCCTTTCACCACGAGACAGCGGGCGGCATTGCCATGCTGATAGGCGCGGCGGATCAAACCGGGCACATCGGCCTCCTGGTGCAGGATGAAGCCCCGCGTGTAGAACGGGTGGGGGGCCATTTCATCCGCCAAAAAGGCCAACTCGCCCGCATCCGGGGTGAAAAAGTCATAATCAGCCGACCGCCCGCTCATTTTGGCGGCGTACATGAAGCCGGCATCGGCGATCAGGGTGGGCCTCGGCGTCATGGCCTCCACGGCGAAGAGCACCCGGTTGTGCCAGTCGACGTCCGGCTGGAGGTAATGAAACGTCAGCACCCGCAGCGGGAATTCGGGCAGCCGGCGCGCCAGGAACTGGTACAGGCGGCGGCTGCCGTCCCCCTTGCCGATGTCCCCCACCAGAAAAGCGTAGATTTCGGGGCCGCTGCGGGATTCGGCCGTCTTGAGGGCGGCCGCCAGCAGCGCCGGCGTGCCCCGGTTGACCGCAACGCGCCGACCCGCGATGTCCAGCTCTGCGCCGATCAGCCGCACCGGCCCATGGACCAATGGAAAATGCGGGTCCGGCACCGTGCCCACAACGCCTAACATATCCGGTGCAGCTCCTCGTAGGCCAGTTCCAGGGCGTAGCCGCACAGGGTGTGCCCCAAATCCCTGGGCCGGGGTGCCTGGGCCATGGATTTGCCCACCAGCGCCTGCGCCAGAAAAGGCACGTCCGGGCACCCCCCGCCCGAGATGTTCACGATCTTGAAATCCTCTTTGGCCACCGTGATTTTCATGTTGGCCGCACGCACCATCAGGTAGTCGCCGAAGTCCTTGGTCTGGAAAAGGTCCACCGGCGCCAGCAGCGGACCCGTCACCGGCACCACCGAAAGGGGCTGTATGTCGGCGCCTGCCAGCGTCCGCCGGATATCGAGCTCCTCGATCAGCGGAAATTCGATCACCAGATCACAGCCGGTTCGAATCTCCGGCGGGGGTCCCATCACCCGCACAGGCCAGCCCGATTTTTTGAGAACGTTTTCGGCCTGGATGACGTCGCTGGTGTTCTCGAAGACCAGGATGCCGCGGTCCGCCGCTGGTCTTTCGCTGTTTTTGCGGCCCCCCCCTTTTTGCTTTCTGAAAAACCCGAACACGGCTCAACCCTTCGTGATCGCGATCGCGATCCGGTAGCCTTCCCCCTCGGGGGTGACCGCATCCACCCGGCAGCCCTGGCTGGCGGCGGCGCGCATTACGTTTTCCTTGGAGGTATCGGTGTCCACCAGGATCTCGAGCACCTTTTCGTGGCGGTTTTTGATCGCATCCAGGGTCAGGATAACCGGCTGGGGACAGGAAAGCCCTCTTGCATCAACAACTTTTGTCATGTGATTCCTCCCTATGCAACTTGTTTTCGCATGCTGAAGCCGATGAACAGACACACCAGAAGTCCGATGACCACGGCCGGAATGCCGTAGGGGCCGACGCCCGCCGGAGAACTGGCCAGCCCGAAGTTGTGGGCGAATCCAGCCCCCACGATCATTCCCAGCACGAACACGGCGGCATCGCCGTCTCCCTCACCGGAGAGAAACAGCTGGCGGCCGGGGCAGCCCCCGGCCAGGGCGAACGCGAGACCGGCCAGGACCATGCCGGCGAAGTTCCAGATTTGCATCGTGTGCGCCACCGGCTGATCGGTGAAACCGGGCCGGAACTGCCCCAGCATCAGATTGGTTAAAAAGGCGAACACCAACAGGCTGATAAACCCGCTCAAGAGGTGCGTCTGGCCGAACAGCACGGCGTCTCGGATGGCGCCCATGGTGCAGAAGCGGCTGCGCTGGGCCAGAAAGCCGATCGCCAGCCCGGCGATCAACGCAAACACCAGGGGGGCGTGCATGGCACCGGGGCCCTTGAGGCTGTAAAAGAGCACCCCGCTTTGGGGCTCCCCGGCGGCCTGTGGAAAGAGCAGCGCCAGCGCCAGAAACCCCAGCATGATGAGCGGCAGGATCCAGGCGGCGGCGGTGTGGGTCGCCTGGGTGCGCCCGAGGTTGTAGCCGTTTTTCAGAAAAAGGGTCCCGATCCAGATGCCGCCGGTCAACCCCAGCAGCCCAAAAATGGCGTTGCCGTCGCCGCCTGCCAGGCGCAGCACCGCCCGCCACGGGCAGCCCAGAAACACCAGCGCGCCGATCATGGCAAACACCCCCAGAACGAAGCGCACGATCGGGGCCGAACCGAGCCTGGGGCGAAACTCCTTGAAAATGTAGGCCGCCAGCATCGACCCGAGCACGAAGCCGATGATCTCGGGGCGCATGTACTGCACCACCGCGGCCCGGTGAAGGCCGAGCGCGCCGGTGATGTCGCGCTCGAAACAGGCCACGCAAATGCCCATATTGCCCGGGTTGCCGAGTTTTTGCAGCCCGGCCGCCAGGATCCCGATAGCGGCACCCACCCCGATGATCCCCCATTGCGTCGCCAAGACGTTTCTTCCCTGCATCGCTCCCGTCCTCCTTTCCATTGGATTCAGCCTTATCCGCCAAACGGGCAGGACAGCTCGCTGGCATGGTAGACATGCTGCCGGCCGCAAAACGGGCACGGCGCCGTCAACACCACCGTGGCATCCAGGACCTTGTGGCCGGCCGCGTCGGTTATGACGCCCCGGTTTTCCCCGATCTTGAAATCAGCGCTTTCAAACGTCTTGTGCTGGTTTGGACAGACAAAAATAAATTTCATATCCCTGGCCTGTCCGATGTCCGCTCTGCTGGAGCTGCTTGGCCAGGGTCGTTTTCATTAGCTTCCTTGGCCGCTGGCGGCATTTTTTTTATTGGGCGGGTCTGCGCCGTGGACGGGTCTTGGCCGGCCAGCAGGGCCGCCCCCAGGGCGCCCACCAGTTGCGGATCATCGGGAACCAGGATCTCGCGGCCCAGTTTTTGCCTCAGCAGGGCCGACATGCATGGGTTTTTGGCCACTCCGCCGGTGAAGACGATGGCGCCTGCCGAAGAGACCCGGTTGATCATTCCGGCGGCCCGGCGGATGACGCTGGTGTGCAGCCCGCGGGCGATTTCCCGGCGGCTTTGCCCCTTGGCGATCAGGGAGGTGACCTCGGATTCGGCGAAGACCGTGCACATGCTGGAGATATTGAGGTCCTTTTGCGCCAGCAACGCTTCCCGGCCGAAATCATCGATCTCGAATCCCAGCGTTCGGGCCATGATCTCCAGAAACTTACCGGTGCCGGCGGCGCAGCGGTCGTTCATTTCGAATTTTTTGACCCTGCCGTTGGCGAACAGGGCGATCGCCTTGCTGTCCTGGCCGCCGATATCCAGAACGGTCAGCGCATCCGGAAAAAAGACCCGTGCTCCCCTGGCGTGCGCCTTGATCTCGGTCACCGTCGGTGCTTCGAAGGAGATTTCGAACAGGTTCCGGCCGTAGCCGGTGGCCAGGATGCGGTCATAGTGCACCTCGGCGATCAGCTTTTGGGCCGCCGTGATGGGGTCGAAGCCGGTGTCGGTCTGCAGGCTGCAGACGATTTCGCCGGCATCATCCACCACCACCAGCTCGATGGTGCGCGAGCCGATGTCGATTCCCGCAAAACGCATGTTCCCCCCGTATCCCCTCTACCTCAATGAAGTTGTTCGATAAACGCCTCGATGCGGGTTTTCAGCTGGCCGACATCCTCCATGCTGTAGTCGGTCTCCAGACGCAGGCAGGGGATGCCCGCTTGCTCCAGGGTTTTTTCAACCGGTATGGCTTCCATCAGGTAGGGCTGGCAGAACTGCAGCCCGTAGTGGATGACGCCGTCCGCCTGGTAGGCGGCGACCATCTCCTGGATGTGCTCCAGGCGCTGGGGGTTGGGCGTGAAAATGGCGCAATCCACCTGGTAGTAGCGATCCACGATGGCCTCCAGCATCTCTTCGACCGTTTCACCGCGGTCATCGGTGAGGTTACGGGTGCCGCGCTCACCCACGCAGGACTCCTCGCCCACGATGACCGCCCCCGAGGTCTCGACGATAAAGGGCAGTTTCCAGTTGGGCACCGCCTGGGGGCAGCCCGACACCAGGATGCGGGGCGTCTTTTCCGGAAAAACCCCCGCTTTCTCCGCGATCCGCTTCTCAAGCTCGTCACAGATGGCGTTCACCGACTTGGTAAAGCGCAGCGGCGCGTCGTAGAAGAAGACCTGGTTGGCCAGGAGGGCGTCCAGGCCGGATATCGGGGCGGGGTCGGCTTTGCGCAGGGATGAGAGCCGATGGATGGCGGCGCGCTTGGCGTTTACGGTCCGAATCGCCGCTTTCAGCGATGCGGCGGTCACCGCAACGCCGGTCAGGTCCTCAAGCGCCGCCTGGAAGCGTTGGTATTCAGCTTTCAACAGCGCCCGGCCCTGGTCGGATTTGACCTGGGGCAGATCCATGACATAGAGATTCTGCACCAGATCCTTCAGCGATTCGTAGGCCTTTTTCTTGCCGTCGCAGGTGTTTTCGCCGACGATCATGTCCGCGCTTTCCAGGTAGGGGCAGACCTTGCCGAGCTTGAACCCGAACGAGGATTTAATCAGGGCGCAGGTGTTGCGCGGCAGGCACTTTTCAACCTCCTCCATGGCGAAATCGGCCCCGGAGCACAGTCCCACCAGGGTGGCGTTGGCGGCCAGGACGATCTCCTCGGGCACGAAGACGCAGTAGGACCCGATGATTTTCCTGCCGGCCGCCTTTTCGTCCAGAAGCTCCCGGATTCGCAGGCCGTGGACCTCGCTCATGACGAAGTCGAAATATTCCATCCCCCGGGGGCGCTCTTTCTGGGCCAGGAAGATGTCCTGGTAGGCCTTCCCCAAGACGTTCAACAGGGCGTCGTGGGCCTCCAGGTCAAGCCCCAGCAGCTGCCACATACTGCGGTAGTCTTCGCTCATGAACTCCTCCTCGAAATGGTGATTGGATGAAAAAACCCGCCCGCTGAACCGGGCGCGTGCCTGAAGCCGCCCCGCCCCCTTGGTGCTGGCAAAGCGGGGTGGATTAGCCTCGAATGGCATCCGCCGGAACTGCCTGCGGCGGGCAAGACGTATTGGTGGGCTATTGCCCTTCGCCGGTCAGCCCGCAGAAAATCCGCCGCAAGTCCCGCTGGGCGATGCTTTCGCCGAGGATAAAATCGCCTTCAGGCGGCCCCGGGGTCCGCTTTGAGGCCGCGGCCGGCCGCTTCACCGGCCGATTTTTGACGGCCAGGGACTCGACCCGGAACAAATCCGGGGAGGGTTCCAGCCCACGGTTGTTTTCAATCCAGCGGTGGCACTCGTCATGGGTCCCGATGGCCATCAGGAACAGATCGGGCTCGCTGCTGATGCACACCATGCGGTACCCGGCCCCGAGATCATACTTCAGGCAGTTGGCGATGCGCGCCTCGCCGTAATGGGTCAACCCCCCGAACTGCTCGGGGCTCAGGCCCCGCCGGTGCACCATGCGCGCGATGATCTCCCGGGCCTTGCGGGCCGCGCTGGCGGCTTTTTTGCCTTCTTTGGGCAAACTTTCCAGGCGTTTGTCGAATTTCGGATCCCGATGTACGAATTGGATCACGTCCCTTACCTCCCGCAAGAACCACCAGGCCGGCGGCGTCGTTTCGGGTTGCGTTCCATCATTTTCGAATTCCCTGACTTTCGCCGCTAACCAGCGGCGGGCCGAGGCCCCAAGGCGGCGAGGGTCAGTCTCGAGGGAGATTCACCTCCTTGAGGTCCGCTCCCAGGTACTCGCGTTCGTTTTCAGCCAGAATTCCCAGGGCCAGGCCGATCAGGGTCCAGAGATGAATGACGTGGTAGCCGCCGTTGAAGTGTTCCCCCAGGTCGTGGATCTGGGCGTGGCAGTTGTGGCAGGGGGTGACGACGTAGCTGGCCTTGGTCGCCATGACCTGGTCGAACTTGATGCGGCCGTATTGCCGGCGGGCCTCGGTATAGCCGGACTGGAGGTAGCCGCCACCGCCGCCGCAGCAGAAATTGTTGGAGCGGTTGGGGATCATGTCGACGAAATTTTCCGCGCCGATGCGGGCCTTGACGACCTCCCGCAGATCCTCGGCCAGCGGATCGCCGAAGCTCTTGCGCACCTGCTGGCAGGGGTCCTGAACGGTGA